>DGDP01000045.1:0-5700 GCA_002385485.1 Acetomicrobium sp. UBA3949
TGCCTTGACGTCAAATTAACCCTGCTTGCCTCTACGCCGGAACCGCTAAAGCACTGGCAACAGGTACATCTTCATATAGGAACTTCCGAAACAATGGCTAGAGTAGCGCTTCTGAAGGATACCAAGCTTTTGCCCAACGATGAGGCCTTTGGGCAGCTGGTCTTGAAGGAGCCGATAGTTGCTCACATGGGACAACGATTTGTCATCCGGGCACATACACCTCTTAGGACGATTGGAGGAGGCGAAATTCTCTTCCCTTACGATAAAAAACCGAGGGGAAGAAAGGCAAGAGCAGAACTTTTGGCTTTTTTAGACAAGCTTGCCCAAGCAAAAGATCCTGCAGAACGATTTGCAGTAATTTTAGAAAGGATTGGCCTTCTCCCCTTCAATGAAGCGATCATCTTGAGCCAGCTAACGCCCGAACAATTAAAGCTTACTTTAAACAAGGCGGAGGGTTTGGGAATAATCTTTATAGAATCGGGAGAACAACCTCTTTTAATGTCTCTCCCATATTACGAGGGGTTGACGAGATCCCTTCAGGACATATTGAATCGTTTTCACGAGAAAAATTCCCATTTGGCCGGGATGAAAGCCTCGGATTTAATAGCTGCTTTAGAGATATCGCTCACGAAAAGACAGTCTCAAGAACTGCTAAGGCTTTTCGTAAACAGAGGTCTAATAGAGACTGACGGAGAGATTGTAAGACTTCCCGGAGCCTCGCCGGTGTTGGATGAAGACATGCTAAAAGATAAAGATAAACTGCTTTCCTATTGTGAAAACAAGGGGTTTCAGTTTCCCTCTCTAGAAGAAGCAATAAAGGAATTAAATTGGGATAAAAACAGGATGAACAGAACACTCGACGTCGCAAAACAGCAGGGAGAGATCAGAATAATTGGCGGAGAGTTTTTGTTATCCAAAAGAATCGAAGAAAAAGCCTTGAACATCCTGCACACTCTTCCTGAGATAACCATAGCTTCCATGCGCAATACCACTAACGTCAGCAGAAAATACATACTGTCACTTCTCGAGGACTTCGATGCCCGTGGCATCACGAGAAGGATAGGGGATAAGAGAGTTTTACTCAAAAAGACGCAGTGAATAAGATATTAGAACGGCGTTAGGATGCAAATGCAGCCCTTACGACCCCATGCTTTAGCAAGGCGTGAGTACCGCCGCCTTCGCTTACAATTTGGCATACAAGTTCTGGATCGCATACCCTAACGCCAAACAGCCCTACAATGCGCTTGAAGCTAATATCGCCTAATAACTCAGGCCATAGTGGGGTAGAAGGCCCGATGATCACAACACGACCCACACAAAGGTCGAGCAAATGGTCTATGGTCTTATTGATAAAAGCAGTGCCCGTTATAAAAACAGCCTCACAGCGTGGCAGTTCCCACTCCGCTGCCCAATCGGGAAGCACATTTTCGGATTGTTGCGAAGGGTTTCGTTCAAATATAAGCAGCTCCTTTGCCCGTTCTGCAATATGGCGGGCCAAAGGAGCAATATTTCCAATCATCCCAACGACATCATCTTTGTCTATTTTCAATAATTCTATTGGTTCGATCTCTTGAAGGGGCGCATCTTCAGAAAACACGGCATTTACCGTCGCAAGACCTATGGAGGACGCTATGGGATCTGCCGTCGCCAAACCTCGCGCCAGCTCCAAAGCAGGCCTCCCCGCCAGAGGCCCCGACCAATTAAAGTTGTTGCAGCACTGTCTCTCATCCAAAGTAGCAGCAAGGCCACAGCTACCATCGGATAACACCACACAGGTGTACCGCAAACCGATTGTTACTTTTTCAACAGTGAGATTGGCAAGTTTCGCTTCTATGGAAGCGATAAGATTATGGACTATCATAAAGGCACACTTCCTAGGTTTTTTGTTTTTAATAATATGTATTTTATTATAAAGTATCACAAATTCATAGTATATATTTACTTTATATTCTATATATTAATATGTTAATATTAAAAAATAATTTATACTAGTATAGCTTTTAAAATATAGCTTTTAAAAGCAAATCGATCGAAATCAAATTCTTTGGAAGTTTAGCCCTCACAGTCTTGCGGGGGTCGACCAATTGACATATCTCGAGATCCATCGACATGCTGGCAAGCATGTAAGCATCATGCCAATCCAGATTCAATGCACCTTCAAAAGCTCTTACCGCCAATCGCGTTGCCTCATAAAAAGCCTTGTTTATGTCTTCATCCGAGACTACTATGTATAACCAATCTTTCGTTTCAACACAGGGCCACATCGGTGCCAATTTATCTAACGCTTTAAAGCTTACTGTCACATTGCCAGCGATCTCGCAAGCAGCAACACAAATCTCGCCATCTCCCATCACTGCATGAAGGTCCCCCAAGCCGAACAAAGCGCCGTCGCAACTGACCGGAAAATAAACGGTGACACCTTCCGTTATCACAGTGGCATCCATATTCCCGCCGTGTCTTCCTGGAGTCCCCGTAGGTGTATTTTCTGGTGTGGCAACGCCTATTACACCTATCATCTTTTTTAGAGCCAGATTTAAATGCTTGAACTTCAGCTGATCGGAATGTATATCACAGATGACGGTTCTGGCTTCTTCTGCCATGTTGCCAAGGACGCCCTCTTTAGGTATCGTAACGATAGTTCCCTTTTGTTTTAGATCTATCTTATGGATGGTTACTGCTAAAGCATCGCCTTTTTTGGCGCCCTTTACGTAAATCGGTCCTGTAGCCGGGTTTATTCTTGAAAAATCTATTTCCGAAACCAACTGATCTTCCTCGGTGATCTGATTAGAAAAGCAATCCATTGCTTCAATTTGAACCAAGACGTCTTGATCGACGGTGGCGGCGGGAGGTAATTGGGGATCGAAGGAGAAAAAAGTAGATTCACTGCTTACCACGACATCCGGTTTTTGACAGCAGTTCATATCGCTCACTCCTTTTAGTTTATCAATACAGCATGTAAATTAAAATTTAAGCTACAATCATGTTTTGGTCAAGCAAGCAAATTATGTCAACAAATCACTGTTAGCAGTGAGCCTCGAGCACAACCTCATCTCCTGGCTTAACAATGCCACCGCCGACTACCTCGAGGAAATAGCCCACCTTGGGCAGCAGACACCATCCGCGGTAATCATAAGTATGAGGTTCGTCCGGCCTTTTGCCCTTTTCTATTACCAGCAAGACCACGTCGCGGCCAATTTTAAGGCGGCTTCCTAGGGAAATCTGGTCGGGCAATCCCTCTACCACCAGGTTTTCGGCCAAGGACCCAGGCGGAAAGGAAAAGCCCGCCTCTTTTTCGGCGAGCTTTATATCCTCATATCTCAACAAGCTGACCTGTCGCGACGATATGCCAAAATGGGAATCCCCCTCAATTCCTTTTCCTTCGATAAATCGTGCCTGCACTACGGGCTTTTTTGGTTCCTGTCTGCTTGAGCTAACACAAACTGCCAGAACGCGCGCCATTGCTTAAACCTCCTAATTCAATAGCTTAAATCCATATCTTGCCATCCTTTACGACAAGTATATCATCCAAATAAAGTTCAGGGCTCCTCATTACAGCATCAACATGAACGCCTGCAGCAACTTTTCCACCAAAGGTATCATTGCTTCCCATTGCTATATGGACAGATCCATATATCTTTTCGTCTTCTAGGATAACCCCGGTGAGACGAGCCTTATCGTTGGTCCCAATGCCGAGTTCCGCCAAATTACGCGCATTGGGATTATCTCCCAAGACCCTGAGTAGGCGATCAGCACAATCGCCTTTAGCGTTAACCATCAACCCCCGGTCAAATTCCAGGACAAGAGGAGAATTGAGTAGCCCTATACCCACGCAAGATCCGTCTACGAGCACACTTCCGGTTGCAGTGCCTTCAAAGGGCGCTATGTAAGCCTCTCCTGAGGGCAGGTTTCCCGATTCCCCTTTATTGTGATACATTCCGGTGCTAGCTATGCCGCGCCTTTCTTCAAGCGACATCGAAAGCGTATACTTTCCGGTGACGATCCTGGCCGATCTTGCCTCATCCAGCAGGGCAGTGACCTTTTTGGTCAATTTCTCTACTTTTTCGTAGTCGGCATTTATCGGGCCGTTAAAGAACATATCTTCAGTGATTCCGGGCATGGTGGCAATTCGTGCCCCACAACTGCAGGCATTTTTCCGTGCCTGCGTATGCGTAAGGGAGGCACTGGTAGGTGCCATGACCACATCCGACATCGTCATGGCCTTTGCCACCAGCTCGTCGGGTTCCATGCCGCTTCTTTCGAGTTTCTGCATGCAAAGTAAGAAAGATCTTGCTTTTACCTCCATGCCGGCCTTAAAGATTGCATCGCCTATGTTTTGAGTGATGTCGTCGCACAAAACAAGCAGCTTTTCGCCACTCGTAACGCCCATGTTTATTGTTAAAAGTTTCTTTGCAATTTCTATTAAACTCTTTTGATCGCTCATCATAGTCTTTACCTCACTCAAGCAATTCCCTGGCTATGCGGCTTGCAACGGTCCTGGCCAAGATAACGGGACATGAAGTAATTTCTTTTACATGCTTTTTCATCTTGGAAGTGTAGCCTATACAATCCATTACTATTATTTTCGCTCCCCATTCGGATAACTCCATAGCGCCCCTTGCTATTGAGGCATCAGACTTTACGTAAGGTGAGGCAGCCACTATCCGAAGGTCCTTTGTCACGGCAGACCACCTTTTGCGCGATTGCTCTATTTGGTCCTTTGAAGGGGTAAATACTCCTAACTTCAACCCCTCACCTACGGCCTTGGTCATTTCAAAAAGTATCCTTTGAGGTCGCAAAAGAAAACCTTTTGCATCAAAATCTGGAAATTCCCCGGTGCACAAAAGCAAAACCACGCGAATGCCGCTTTCAAAAAGCTTGCCGATCTTGTCCTGGAGCAGGGGAGTGATGTGCTTTTCTGCAACTTTGACGGATGTGCCGTCACGAAGCCTGGTTACCAATACATAATCTCCCTCTTTTGGAGCTAACTTAGCTATTTCTTCTTTACTAAGTCCGTCTAGCGCTCCGGCCTCCACAATTTCAATGTGAGGCCCCAAAATCGGTTTTATGTCCACCATAACGTCGTTTCTTGGCGACTGTCCTATTGTTACGGCACCAATTTTATACATTGTTTATTCTCCCTTTATAAATACAATTCAAGTGATCCGGGGCCCCTGGGCCACAACGCAGGCATTCTTTTAAGGTATCCTCGATTCCACTGGGCGATGTACCTTTGATGGAACAAATATATTCCATGAAGTCGCTAGCCCACGATTTATCTCCCTCTATCAAAAAAGTGGTGCTGCCTGCGCCTTCGTAAATTCCACCTCGTCCTATCACCGTTACATGCGTGGCACCCAATGCATAGATGCCATCAACCTCGCTAAAGACCTTGCCTACAATTGGGATTAGCCCAACTGACATACCCATGGACATATCCGGTACGTTTCGTCCACACCTGAACATCGCTTCCCTCAAAGAAAAGGGGCAATATTTTTCAAGCCCTGCCGCTACGATGATAGGCACTCCCTCGACATGCAAAAGAGGAAGAATCCTGCACGGCTTACCCCCGAAAAAACGACCTGCCATCATAGCTGCATTTCCGTCCCCATCTATGATGTAAGCCCTCGCATCTAGATGTGCCTTAAGAGGTAAGAAATATTAAAATATTAAAATATCAAGAATAAAGATGACACCTGCACA
>DGDP01000045.1:5714-6381 GCA_002385485.1 Acetomicrobium sp. UBA3949
CATGCAAAAGAGGAAGAATCCTGCCCGGCTCACCCCCGAAGAACCGACCCGCCATCATGGCGGCACTGCCGTCTTTGTCTATAATATTTGCCCCACAAATTGCCAAATCATTCGGTCCCATTTGAGATGCTATTTCTTCGAGATGTCCGTCCGCAATCTCGGACTTACCGTCTTTGATTACGATGGAATGCGGACCTTCGATATTTTGTTCAGCCGATACAGTTCCCCTCCCAGTTATCCTTCCGGATATCCTCAGTTGAATCCCGACCAAGGCCTCCGAAACCGCAGATACTGTTGTACCACCTTTTAGAAGCAAGACGCCTTGCTTCATTACGCGGTTGACTTCCGGTAATGAGGAAATGCCTCTTGCTATGACCCTTTTCCCCTCTTCTACGGTAAGTGTAACTTGAATTTTCATTTATTTTATCTTTCCTAAGGTCTGTAAGTGCCTCATATGTCCATAAAGCGAGATTAATCTGTCGAATTCCGCCGCATCGTAAAAAGATACCTTTCCTTCACCGTAGTACTTAGCGACCTCAACGCTAAATCTAACCGCCTCGTCAATATCCATGGCCTGCGTAGCGCCCGTTGCACACCCCGGGACCGGCACCTCGGATGTCAAGGCAACTCCTACTACTGGTGCAGAAGTTGCGGTACAGGGCTGCAG
>DGDP01000002.1 GCA_002385485.1 Acetomicrobium sp. UBA3949
ACTCTCCGTTTAATCCAAAGCTTTTTGTGTTGCAAGCTGAAAACCAACTGACTTGCACCTTAATAGGTGCTCGCACAACTGATTTCAATTACTTTACTTTCAGGCTTTCTCGCTGCTGCCTATGAACTTGTCAAGGTGCTGATTTGTTGCGTGCTCCTCTCGAGCAGCGCAAGAGATATATTATTCGGGTTTGCCAAATATGTCAACCCCTAAAATATGTATACATATATATTTTACATCTCCCTATCTTCGCATATTTTTACCAGCTCTTCCAAGGCCTCCTCTTCTCCCTCCCCATCAGCCTTCAAGACAATTTTTTCATTCGGCTCAATACCCAAGCTCATGACAGCCAATATGCTCTTGGCATCGACTTCCTTATCATTTTTGGATAAGGTTATCTTGCACGGAAAGGCTGCTGCTTTTTGAACGAACAATGCTGCCGGCCTGGCATGCAAACCATGCGGGTTTTTTACCACTACTTCCTTCTCGATCACTTCTTTAACCTCCTTGCGAAACGAGTTCCACGGATTGTTTTGTGGGCAGAGATCTGCTTGCCACTATGTCTACCCCAGTATCGCAGACATTTTTAATTATAACCTGCCTTATTTCAACGGGAGCTTTGACCGTTACGTGCGCAACGGCTTTAGTTATCTCGAAAATCTTATCTTTCGGTACAGGCTCTTTACTGCGCACGGGGCACACGGGCAGAGCGCCGCCTTCAACCCTTACGGTTGATGCAAACACTCGACGCGGGTCGGTCATTTCTATTTTAGCGTACTCCTCTCCCCTTGGGCAGCTATTGCCTGAAATCGATACGACATGACCGTTTTCTTCTTTGGCAATCATAAAACAACCCACAGGACAAGCAGTACATATTATTCTCCTTTCCTCGGACATTTTGCTTACACCTCCTTTATGTCGACTACGATCTCATCGACATCCCCCAGAGCCTGGAGATCTTGAAGTTTAACGTGAGCTTCGTTCATCTCTCCCGGCCTAGCATATCTAAGCCTTTTCTCGTATAACCCAGGTTCAACTACGACTTTACAGCTTTTTTCTATAGGCTGTGTAACTCGCATATAAATGGTCGCATCGCTCTGCCCCGAAAGCCATTGAGGAGAATACAGCCTAACGTTGTCTCCGCCGGAAACCTTTATCTTTTTTTCGCCGGGTTTGAACTTTCCGGCTGCAAAAAGCGCTGCATTCCTGCCCGCCCTCTCTCCTTCCATGCTAACCCAGTCTACCAAGTCATATACGATAACCACATTGCCCGCAGCAAATATATTTGGCTTTGTGGTCTGAAGAAGCTCATTCACAATCGGACCCTGTGTAACTGGATTTATTTCAACATTGGCCATTCTCGAAAGTTCGTTTTCAGGAATGAGCCCCACAGCCAAAAGCAAAGTATCGCATCCCAAAAATTTCTCCGTTCCTACAATAGGATTACGATTTTTGTCAACTTTTGCAACAGTTACCCCCTCCAACCTGTCCTTTCCGTGCACTTCTATTACTGTTTCCTCTAAATAAAAGGGAATACCGTAATCATCGAGGCATTGAGCTATATTTCGCCTAAGGCCACCCGGCCAGGGCATTATCTCGTAAACGCCCAATACTTCCGCCCCTTCCCATATCATCCTCCTTGCCATTATTAACCCCACATCTCCGGAGCCTAAAATTACGACCCTGTTGCCAGGCATATAGCCTTCCATATTCACTAACCTTTGCGCCGTGCCGGCTGTATATATTCCTGCCGGACGCGTTCCGGGAATTCCAAGAGCGCCTAAAGGTCTTTCGCGACAACCCATTGCCAGGACCAAGGACTTGGCTACCACCTTTTTAATGCCCAAGGAAGGGTTCATTATCCAAAAAGAACCGTTTTCTTCCATGTGAAATACCATTGAGTTAGTCCAAAATTCCACCCCGGCTTCACGAGCTTTACTTATCCAACGATGTACATACTCAGGGCCCGTCAATTCTTCACCAAAGGCATGTAAGCCAAAACCTGGATGTATACACTGTTGCAATATGCCACCCAAATCCCAATCCCTTTCAAATATGGCTACTTTTTCTGCTCCGGCCTCTTTGGCACCTACGCCGGCTGCTATCCCGGCAGGGCCTGCACCAATAACAGCTACATCAACGATAATATCGCTCATCACATACCCTCCCTAAACCAATACTCCTTGGTCTTGCCTACCAGCATTCGAGAATGACCTCCGTGCCTGGTAACTTCCTCCATGGGAATATTGAGCTCCCTAGACAAGATTTCGATCACCCTTGGCCCACAAAATCCCCCCTGACATCTGCCGGCTCCCGCGCGCGTCCAAATTTTCACAGCCGCTACTGTTTTGGCTCCCCTTCTTATTGCTTCTACGACCTGGCCTTCAGTAACGCTTTCACACCTGCAGACTATTTGTGCATATCTGGGATCTTTTTTTGCCAGGGCAGATCTTTCTTCCATGGAAAGATACGCGAATCGAGGAATATGCTTTCGTTCCGGAACAAAATTTTTGTCAGGTTTGAAATCCACCAAGTCCTTTAGCTCGTCTTTCATTCTCTCTACAATATGCTGGGCAATAGCGGGAGCAGAAGTAAAACCGGGAGATTTGATGCCGGCCACGTTAACAAATCCATGGGGTCTTTTTAAGATGTTTATTACAAAATCTCCTGTGTCAGGATCAGCTCTTAATCCTGCAAATGTCGTTATCGCCATATTCATAGGAATGGACGGTATAAGTCTTCTCGCACCTTCTATGACCTGTTCCAATCCGTCTCTTGTGGTTGCCGTTTTGTCGCGATCTAGTTGAAATATAGATGTGGGTCCCATCAAAAGGTTGTGATCAGCGGTAGGTGCCACCGTTATTCCCTTTCCCGCTTCGGAAGGGCATGGGAAGAAAAAGCTTTTTACGAGATTCCCCACATATTTGTCGGTGATGAAATAATCTCCCCTTCTTGGATGGATCACAAAGCTCTCGTCGCCAACTTTTTTGGCTATTTCATCGGAATGAACTCCTGCTGCGTTGATAACGATGGGGGAAAGGAATAGACCTTTATTCGTATTAACTCCAACTACCTGTCTTTTATCCTGAGACAGGAGGACATCTGAAACTTCCGTCTCCAAAAATAGCTCCACTCCGTTTTGTTGCGCATTGTCCATAAAAGCTAAAACCGCCTCGAAGTTATTTATGATGCAACCCGTTGGTGCCCACAAAGCTGCAATGATATCTTTGGATGCATTTGGCTCACGAGATCTCAATTCGTCCCCGCTTATAATCTCCAGCGAAGGTACGCCGTTTTTTCTGCCCTGCTCTAAAAGCAAATTGAGATGAGGTATCTCATTTTCGGCTAAGGCGCAAACATAGGATCCTACCTTGTTGAGAGTGAAATCGAGCTCTTCGTAGAGATTCCTGTACATCTCATTGCCTTTCGGGCAAAAATGGGCTTTGACGGTTCCTGGTTTATCGTCGTAGCCTGCATGAACCATGCCACTATTTGCCCTAGAAGCTCCTGATGGCAATTCTGCGGCTTTGTCAAGCACGGCTACCCTAACATCGTAACGGGACAGTTCTCGTGCAATCGTAGATCCAACTATCCCTCCGCCAATAATAATAATGTCGTAATATTGAGTACTCACAAGAACACCTCCTGAGGTACTATTGACACCCCTCAAAAAATTAAAGAGGGAGAAAGGCACATCATTATGTGCACCCCTCTCCCTCTCATGCACCGTCTCCTAATTTACCTAATCATTACAAGTTGGTCGAAGATAGTTAAATTAGTCAATCCATCCCTTGGCTTTCTCTATAGCCTTTTTCCAGCCTCTGTACATTTCCTCTCTTTTTTCTGCACTCATAACAGGCTCGAATTTCTTGTCCACCTTCCAGTGTTTTCTAAGCTCATCCAAGCTCGTCCAAAAACCTGTAGCCAATCCGGCAGCATAAGCAGCCCCCAATGCAGTCGTTTCATTGACCATTGGCCGGATGACGGGAACGCCCAAAAGATCCGCCTGTAGCTGCATTAAAAGATTGTTGCGCACAGCACCGCCGTCTACCTTGAGTTCCGTCAAAGGAACGCCGGAATCGGCCTCCATCGCCTTTTGCACATCCAATGTTTGATAGCATATAGATTCCAAGGTTGCCCTAATTATATGTTCCTTGCGAATATATCTAGTCAAACCAACGATACATCCCCTTGCCCTCATATCCCAGTAGGGAGCAAAAAGACCTGAGAAGGCAGGGACAAAGTATATACCACCTGTATCCTTAACTTTACTGGCAAACCATTCAGAGTCTGCTGCATCGTCAAAGAGCCCTAAATTATCACGCAACCATTGAATAGCAGCTCCGGTAATGGCCATGGAGCCCTCTAAGGCATAAACCGCTTCTCCTTCCTTGAGACTATAAGCAACAGTAGTGAGCAATCCGCTTTTAGAAAGAGTGGGTGTTTTTCCTATATTCAGCAACATGAAGTTTCCCGTGCCGTAAGTATTCTTTGCTTCCCCAACATCGTAACATACCTGTCCAAAAACAGCTGCCTGCTGGTCACCTAAATCTCCTGCTACAGGAATGCTTGCCTTAAAAGCCCCGTTTGGCGCGGTATTCCCATATACGCAGCTGCTTGGCTTAATTTGAGGCAACATGGATTTGGGAATACCAAGAAAATCCAGCATTTCGTCGTCCCATTGCAATGTTTTGATATTCATAAGCATAGTCCTTGATGCATTAGTCATATCCGTAACGTGGACACCGCCATTGGGACCGCCGGTCAAATTCCATATCAACCAAGTATCGATATTACCGAACAGCAGCTCACCCCTCTGAGCTTTCTCTTTGGCGCCTGGCACATTGTCCAGAATCCATTTGATCTTCGGTCCGGAAAAATAGGTGCTTATAACAAGACCCGTTTTTTGGTTGACTTTCTCGTTAGCGCCCGGCTCCTTCTCCCATTCTAGGCAGAAGTCCTGAGTCCTCATGCATTGCCACACGATAGCGTTATAAATAGGCTTGCCGGTGTTTTTGTCCCACACCACAGTGGTTTCCCTTTGGTTTGTGATGCCAACAGCTGCTATTTCATTGGGATCGATATTGCCCTTTTCCAAGGCCCCTCGAATAACGTCCTGAGTACGAGACCAGATTTCCATAGGATCATGTTCAACCCAGCCGGGTTGCGGATATATCTGCTCGTGCTCCATCTGGCTACTCGATACCGGATTGCCCTCCTGATCGAATATCATACACCTCGTGCTGGTAGTCCCCTGATCGATAGCGGCCACGTACTTCTTAATCATCCCGATCTCCTCCTTTTGTTTTTTATTGCTATTTTAAACTCTTAACTTTTTTAATGAGTGAGCCTCTTCGGCAACCTGTTTGACCTTCTCCAAAGAAGAACCTGTACTCGCCTCCACGACAGCCATGACTGCTCCCTCTAAAACAGGGGCATCGGCAATTAAAACCCTGCTTTTTTGTTCCTCCTCTAAGAAATCTAGCGCAGCCTTAGCAGATAAAACGGCGCTACCCAAATCAGGCAGGATGACAATGCCATCGCATTCGTCCAAAAGGTCAAGGAGTGCTTCGTATATCTTTCCTGTGGAAGTACCGATACCCCCTTCCTCATTGCCTCCAACTCCGACTACTCTTGCCTTTTCTCCAGCCATTTGAAGAGCTATTTCCGCAATCCCGCTAGAGGCTTTAAAACTATGACAAACGACGAGAATACCAATCATACACTAACCCTCCAGAGCATCGTAAAAGGCCTTTAATATCAAATAACTCGACGTAGCTCCCGGGTCCTGGTGTCCGGCTGACCTTTCGCCCAAATAGCTTGCTCGCCCCTTTCTGGCGACCATCGGTATGGTATCCTTCATGCCTTTTTCTGCCATTGCCAGGGCTTTTTCCAATCCCTGCTTTAACGTCAATCCGTCTTTCGCAGCGGATTCCAACGCTTCTACGGCTGGAGTAAGGGCATCCACCATGGTCTTGTCGGAAAGTTGAGCTTTGCCCAAGGCCACTACACCCTGCAAACCCTCTCGAAAGGCCTGTGCCAACAACGAAAGATCCGCTTCCTTTTGGGCGGCAAGTTTCATCGACGCCTTCATAAAAAATGTGCCATAGAGGGGCCCTGCAGCTCCTCCTACGGTACTCATCAGCGTAATAGCCACGTCCTTAAACACCGAGCCTATATCGTTATATTCGTTGCTTTTTACTTTCTCCAGAGCTTTTGCAAAGCCTCTGCTCATGTTTATGCCATGGTCGGCATCACCTATCGCCGAATCAAGTTCTGTCAGGTATTCCTTATTGGCGTCTACAATATCTTTTATTCTTTTTACCGCCTCTATAGCCTTTGTTACGTCAAGTTTCCCGTTATCCAACTTCTTACATCCCCCATCTGAGCCCCGGCGTACAAACGGGAGCGTCCCACAGTCTTTTCATTTCCTCGTCAAGACGTAATAGGGTTATTGAGCACCCTTGCATTTCAAGGCTTGTTATATAATTTCCCACTAAATTTCTCACTATTTTGATGCCCTTCTTTTCAAGAAAATCACTTAAATCGTTATAGACTATATAAAGCTCAGAAAGAGGAGTCCCGCCCATGCCATTTACAAAGGCTAAAACTTCGTCTCCGGCTTTGAAGGGCAAATCCTCAACTACTGCAGTAGCAAGCATTTCTACTATTTCTCTGGCAGTCTTTACTTTCATGCGCTGCCTGCCGGGCTCGCCATGAATGCCAATACCTATTTCCATCTCGTCCGGACCAAGTTCAAATGTTGGCTTGCCCGCAGCAGGAACTGTACACGATGTCAAAGCCATTCCCATGGAACGCACATTGGCATTGACTCTTTCGCACAACTTTTTCACTTCTTCCAGAGAAGCACCTTCCTCTGCTTTTGCGCCAACAATCTTCTCGGCCAAAACCGTCCCCCCCCACGCCACGTCTGCCGGCAGTATACAAAGAATCCTCTACGGCCACATCATCGTTAATGATTACCTGCTCTACCGGTATTCCTTCACCGGCAAGCATGTCGGCAGCCATTTGAAAATTCATTATATCTCCGCTGTAATTTTTGACGATATACAGCACACCCTTTCCTCCATTTACTGTTTTGGCAGCCTCATACATCTGATCTGGGGTCGGAGAAGTAAAGATCTCTCCCGGACAGGCCGCGTCGAGCATGCCAAATCCTACAAATCCAGTGTGCATTGGCTCGTGTCCGCTGCCGCCGCCAGATATAACAGCCACTTTTTCTTTGGGAGAGTCAACCCTCAAAACCGCCCTGACGGAAGGATGCAGCTTGACCAAATCTGCATGAGCTTTCACCAGGCCTTGAAGAGATTCCTCTACAACTTTTTCAACTTCATTAATTAATTTTTTCATAAGCCACTACACCTCCTTTATATTTGTAATAACATAAAATATACCAACACAAGGACATAATAAAAGAGAAAGCGCACAATAAAAAATACATTTTACTGGGGCTTTCTCTTTTATCCTCTGACCCAGGAAATACCGAAGAAATGATTTGTCTGCTAACCTCATTCCCACAAACTTTTCTCGCTCGTCGAAACCGCCAAAACTCCCCTCGATAATATTTTATTGGCCTGCTCCTTCGTCTTTACCAATCCGCCGGCGATCAAAGGAAAGGGTATTTCCTTTAAAATTGTCTCATCCACCGAAATAACCGAAATACCCGGAAGAACTTCGACGAAGTCGGGATTCATACTGTAAGTCAAATGCTTGCCCTTTTTAAAGGCCTGGGAATCGAGCAAAAATATGCGCAATATGGTTAAAATGTTTAAATCCCTAGCAACTTCCAGAACATTTTTGTGTGTGCTTATGATGCCATCGGGGCTTATATGACGCACTAAAAATTTAATACCAGACGGATCGGTCTTCAATCCCTCCACTAAATCGGCATGAACAAATACGAAATGCCCCTTTGTCCTCAATCTATCAACTACATCCTTTAACGAATCTATAGAAGATTCGAGGATAAACACACATCTAGGCGATATGTTTAAAATGACATCGATATCCTGATACGACCTCAACGCCGGTATTATGGGATGTTTTTGCATCAAACTCCTCAAGTCGCCAAGCCTTGACATCAACATATATAACCCCTTTTTATCTTTTATGGTAAACCTATCATGTACAATCTATTCTACCAAGCAAAACAATGGTGTGCAACTAAAAAGCAGGTCAATTTCAGAATTGAATTGTCATTGAGTGATTACAATTAAGTTTCCCATTTCTCGGGCACTTTTGCCATAAAGCATCATTTCATCCGTTGCTTCCACTGCTTCTCGAAATCCCCAGCAAGCCAGGAGGACTTCGGATAGCGAAAGCAGGCATTTAGTTCGAAGATCTTCCCAAAGAGGCATGTTCAGAATAAGCCATGTATACAGAGGTTGAGCTTCAAAGACGTCCTTAAAACGATAAATATATCGCAGCAGGTACATATCTGAACCCTTGATGACTGTGGGATTGCTGTCGCTAAGCTCGAAGTGCCTGAGTTGGTCTGCCACAAAGCCGCTCTCCTCCCACTCACGCAACACCTGGTCGTCGGGAAGTTTGGAAAGAGAAAACCACATTGGGGGAGGAGACAAAAAAGAAGGGTCTAAAACATCTATAGCTCGGGACAGCCAGATCTTCATGCGCGTCAACGATTCCGATAAGTTCCAGTGCAAAGACCATCTTAATCCCCAATATGCCGTCTCTAACGTCACATCTTTAATGTTTCCTTCCAGATTATTGCCGTAGGGCCTCAAAAGGACGCTCTTTTTTTCGCTCCCAGCCGTTCGTTTCCGCATGATGCTCTGTAATACAGAAATGGTAGTCTCGTGATCACCAATGGGCTCGAGAAGCTCGAGCAGGCCTTTACGCAATGCATTTACGGATTCCTTGGTCAGAAACACTTTTCCAAGCAACCCTAAATCAAAGGCCTTTGGTTTATTACGACAAAACGCTACTTCGCTCCATTGAGCACTACCAATCTTACCCCAACGCCACACTTCATAGCTTTCTCGAAAAGAACTACCGATTAAAACTCTGTTGAAAGGCATCAAAAGTGCAACGAGGGGGGAAAACTCCAAAGGAATGCCCGGCAACACATCGCTGTCCGGCAACCTAACTATCTCTCCAGAAGACATAAGCTCAAATAGGCGCATGGGCGAATCACCCCCTCTATATGCCCAATATAAGTTTGCATTTATATTAGCTTTAGAACAAGTCTTGGGGCAAAAAAAACAATTTACGTTATGAAAAATTTCACGCCCTCCAACGCCTGTGAAACCATAACCATTGTTCAGGATGTAATTTTATAAAGCCCTCTAGTATCTCGTTAAATCTTTGTGTCATTTTCATGATAGCATCATCTCGTGGCATTGTTGCATATGGCTCTATAGGAGGCAAAACCAATACCTCATGCTTGAAGGGGGCCACCCTGTAGGAGGTTATGGGCACTACAGGTACTCCGGCAATCAAGCTCAAAGCAGCAGGACCGCCAACAGTGCTCGCCTCTTTTCCCATAAAGGATAGTTTTAACCCCTCCCTTCCTCCGTCCTGATCGGCTAACACGCCTATAAATTTGCCTTGCCTCAATAATTTAACGCCCTTTAATAAGATCTTTTTTTTAGGTATGGTATCGACGCCCAATTTTTTTCGGTAACTTGACAACAATTCGGAAACATGGACATCATTTGGATCCCTAACGCCCGCTACCAGCGGATACCCCCTATGGGCCAACCAAGCTGCCAAAAGCTCCCAATTGCCAATGTGGCCCGTAAGAAGTACGAGGCCCCTCCCCTTTTTTGCTATATCTGTTAAATATTCTTCCCCCTCCACCCTCGTTACCCACTTTGCTACTAAAGAAGGATTTTTAGTCAAAGAGAGAAATTCTATGATCGATAAGGAAAGATGAAAATACAGTTTTTTTAAAATCTCCTTTCTCCAACGATCATCCTTGTCCGGATAGGCAATTTTCAAATTCATTAAGGCAACATTTTTCCGTACCCTAATAGCTCGTGCTGTAATATACAGCATACAACTTAGGGCATTTGCCACTATGCCCGGATTTACCACAAAATGGACACCTTTTATTACATTAGCCGTTAAACTCATCTATTATTTCTCCCTGCCTAAGGTTCCCTATAGTTTAATATTACTATAAAAATAAGGCGGTATTAATACCGCCTTATTTTTATATTTGAGATCTCGCGAAACATCAATTGTGTATTTTTCAGTCCGTAGCTACCATTACTTCCGATGCCTTGATCATAGCGTAGGCATCCACACCTTCCTTGAGACCCAACCTCTCGGCCGAAGCTTTGGTGATGATCGATACTACTTGCTGACCCCCCGGCAACTCCAGAGTAATTTCCGAATTGACGGCTCCATGGATTACTTTGACTACCTTACCCTTTAATACATTTCTTGCGCTTATCTTCATCGCCCATCCCCCCTTTATTTAAATTTATCCCCGCTCAACCAAATGATACCTCTTCTTCCCAAGTTTTAACAACATGTATTTTCCATACAAGAAGTTGTCGCTGTCAACTTCGTAATTTTCCTCATCCACTCTCTCGCCATTCAGCGACACGCCGCCACTGCGAATCAGTCGACGAGCCTCGCTTTTACTGGCACAGGCTCCGACGTGGACTAAGACATCCACCAAGCTCGAAGGTATCTCTTTTACATTGCCGCTTGGCACTTCCTGACGTATTTCTTCAAGTAACTCACAGGTAAGGTCTTCAAGTGTATAAGCCTCTCCAAAAAGAATCTCGCTAACTTTTTTTACTCTCTCCACAGCATTATCGCCATGCACTACCCTTGTAATTTCGCCAGCCAAGATCTTCTGCGCCTCCCGACGCTCCGGATGCCTGGCGTGATGTGACATGACTTCCTTGATATCATCGATGGGAAGGAAGGTAAAGAGCTTCAGAAACTTCTCCACATCTCTGTCATCGGCGTTTATCCAAAATTGGTAAAATTTATATGGCGTTGTGCGCACAGGCGACAACCAAACCGTTCCCTCTTCGGTCTTGCCAAACTTTTGTCCCGATGCCGTCAAAAGCAATGGGTAGGTCAGGCCATACGCCTTTGCTCCCAATTTCTTACGGATTAGATCTATGCCTGCTATTATGTTAATTTGTTGGTCATTTCCTCCCATTTGCAGGGCGCAGTTCTCGTGCTGATACAGGTGATAAAAATCATAGGCCTGAAGAAGTATGTAAGAAAACTCCGTATATGTAATGGACTTTTCAGGATCTTCTATTCGACTCCTTACATAATCGCGAGCTATCATGAAATTTACAGTAAAATATTTTCCAACATCCCTTAAAAACTCAATAAGCCCCAATTTAGAGAGCCAAGAATAATTATTTACTATTTTAGCTGAGGAAGCACCACAATCGAAATCCAAAAAATGCTCTATCTGTTTCTTTATTTCAGACAAATTGCGTTCTACCTGCTCCAATGTTAGAAGCTGTCTTTCCTTAGTTTTGCCTGAAGGGTCTCCAATTAGCCCTGTGCCTCCTCCAGCTACAGCAATTGGCTGATGTCCGGCACGTTGTAACCATGCCAACCCCATGATGGGGACAAGATGTCCGACGTGAAGGCTGTCGGCTGTTGGATCGAAACCTATATATCCTGAGGTAACTCTGGACTGAAAAACTTGGGACAACTCATCAGGGTCACTACACCACTCTACAAATCCTCGTTCTTGAAGTATCTTTAAAACATTCTCCGGCATCGATCTTCCTCCCGAAATGTATTTGATATTTTATCATAGTAGCACAATGTAATAGTGTTATTGTGAAATATAATTCTCAAGCTCCCAAATTAGTTCTCCATGGTATATATCATTAAGTCCCACGAATAATCGCCCGGCATTTTTCAAATTATTTACAAATTCGTATAATTGGTCGTATTTTTGCTTAAAAGCCTCGTCGGCAGGATCACCTACGTTGAACAAACGTTCCATCGACAAAACTTGTTTAAGATTATTAAAAGTAGAAGCAAAATTTATATCGGTCCACATAAGATACTCGCGATCCACAACATTTGGAAAGGCATCTTTTAAAGAAATCCCGCTAAGAAGGCTTTCGGAGGAAATGAATCCCATAATGGCCATTTGATCATTGGCTACCGCGATAATTGTCGCCGGAATATTTATCGCTCCTCCGCTCTCGTAGCCTGCGACAGAATTGCTGTTAATCCTCAAACTTGCCAATTTATCTTGCCAAATTCCGCTAATTATAGTTTTTCCTATATCCCCTCTATCCGGAAATTGGAAGAGCACTCCAGGCATGGGGATGGAAAATATATTTGCCCTGCCGCCAACAGTTAAAACCATCTGCCCCTTTAAAAATTCCAATATACTCTCCGAACTTTGACCAAGCACATCTGCCAACATCGAAACTCCCCTGGCCAATTCCGGGGTATCTAGAATCGTCATACCCAACGTGATAGAACGTTGTTCTGGCAAAAGATAGTTACCGCTCCACTTTTGAGGAGTCAGTAAGGCCAATTCCTCATCCGAAAAGATCCTTTCTATTCCTTCCAATCTCCATTTGGCCTGCAATTTGCCACCATCTAAAAACCAAGCCAGCTCTACGTCGAAAGGCATATCGTCAAAGCTGTCAAAGGGTATAAGGTTTGCCGGTACATGACACAACAGGTGTCCGGGCCATTCTTTATACATAGACCATTTAATGCTAAAGGAATCGTCTTTACCTTTATCCCTTTTATCGAAGTTTTGTTCCATGAGGATCAAATCTTCTTCCGATGAGGAAACAAGCAAGACCTTTCCCCGCAGAGACATCCACATACTCCTTTTATCGCTGGGATATATGACCATACGATCGCCATTTAACTCAAACTTTAAATCGGGATAATCCTCTTTCCATTTCAAAGGCAATCTGTTCAGTTCAATAGAAGGCATAACTTCTTCGTCGGGTTCTATGGCCAGGTACAGCTTCCCGTCCACAGGGTACATCATTAATGCGGCTTTTTTCGAATCTTTCAAGAGGACTAAAACCAGTGTTGCCAACTCAACATCCGCTTCCCTAAGATTTAGGTTTGAAAGAAAGCTTTTACTAAAAGCAACGTAATTTGCAAGATACGACAGAGTAGAATTTTGATCTGTGTATACGATATACAACAAATTTTCGTCCGGGCTAGGAAGGGCGGAGGTGAGGTCCACTTTTGCTACAGGTTTGCCCAAAAAAACCAAACCGGATACCAATATTCCTAAAGCGACAAAACAAGAGAGCCAAAAAACGATCGCGCGTTTAACCCTAGAACCACCCAAGGAAATCCCTCCAGATTGACTAAGTTTATTATGATACAACCTGTTTAAGCAGAAACAATAAGGAATACAATAAATTAGAAAAAATTATGCTTGCTAGAATTAATGAAATTTACAATAATAAATACAGTGAGACGCAAAATCCCTTACAATAACTTATATAATATATCATCTCGCCTGCATTATAACTACCATATCTTTAAAACATGGGGAGCGATAAATTGTGACTACCATCTTGGGTCTATTTTTCATTTTTTTTCGCGCGGATAGCCGATGTCTCGATAGGAACTCTCCGCATTCTGTTGTTAGTCCGCGGCATGAGATTAAAAGCGGCTATGATTGGTTTCTGCGAAGTATGCATATATATGATTGCCCTGTCGATAGTTCTGGGAGGCGGACAATTGAGCATGCTCGAGCTCGTCTTCTATGCCGGGGGGTTTGCCGCTGGCAACTATATAGGATCTATGTTGGAAGAGAAGCTGCTTTCCGGATATGCACTGGTCGAAGTTATAGCTGAAAGCAGTCCCCTGATTGCAGAAAGGGTAGAAAGCCTAAGGGAAGCCGGATATGGAACAACAGTGCTTCAGGGGGAAGGGAAATACGGCAAAAGAATGATTCTTAAAATAGTCTGTGAGAGGAAAAAAATCAACATCGTCTTGGATATGGTCAAAGGGTTGGGTTTCATATACATATCAGACGTCAAAAGCGTCACTGGAGGCTTCTTCGCCAACAAAGGGAAGTGAGACCGTACAAACCACCGTCGTGCCCTTGCCGCGTGAGGTAGTGATATCTATACTACCTCCAACCAAGTGCATTCTCTCTATCATATTCGCAATCCCTCTGTGCCCTTTCACCCTTAAGGCTTCTGTATCCCCTTCAAAATCAAAACCGCATCCGTCGTCTTCAATGCTAAGCATTAAGGATTTGCCCTCATAAAACAGCTTTATCCAGACGTTACCTGCATGACCATGTTTGACTGCATTGTTGATTGCCTCTTGAGTTATCCTGAAGAAAGCAAGAATTGTATCTTTATCCACCTCCGGAAGCTCAGAAGTCTCTAAATGTATCTTAACTCCGTAAACTCGCGCTAGTCGATCGGTAAGCTCTGTCAATGCCTGCGACAGGCCTAAGTCCAACCAGGGAGGCGAGAGGCTATCGCATAACCCCCTCAACTCCTTAACTGCTTCTGTCGCACTCTCCTCGGCTATTTCTATGTATTTTTTAGCCTTATCACTCCAATTTTCACGCTTCAAAAGTAATATCCTTTGCAATAAGGCTGTGACATCCTGGAGTGGACCGTCGTGTATTTCCCTCGCAAGCTTGGTCCTTTCCTCTTCCTGAACCCTCACCAAGTCGGAAACATATCTTTGTGTAAGCTCCTCCCTTTCCCTCGCCGTCTGGGCCAGCTGATACAACACTTTCCTGAGCCTTCGAATCTCCTTAACTGCGAACGGATCGTCTTTTTTGGGGAGGTCCTTCCCCCATTTTAACGAACTGACCTCAGATTCGAGGGAAAGCAAAGGCATTATCAACCACCTCCAGAAAGCCCATGCCGCACACACCCCAGCAATAGCCAACAATCCCACGGCTACCGGCCACAGGTGAGAAAAGCGAACCATCGGTCCTAAAAGCTGAGACCATGCCACTGCTGCAATCACATACCACCCTTGAGAAGTAGGAATGGCTGCTATAGTATAATTATCTCCAAAAGGTCCCCTGACAAGTATTGCCCTGCCAACCGGTATCCCTCCCTGCCACAGCTGGGGTAGCACATCCTGCGCCCGGGAAGATGCCGCCAATAAATTGCCGCTTTCATCCACTAAGGCTACCCAACCGGGCAAAGATATATCCAATGCAAAGGATTCAAGAGATCGAGACATCATTAAATTGCGGCGCATGAAGCGAGGTCTGTCCACCTGCATGGCGACCGATTGAGCTAAATCCAAAACATATGATTCAGCAATGTTTTTCATTGCCTTTTCATGCTCTACAACACCCCAACCGGTTACTACTAAGATGGCGACGGAGGGAATTAATATCAACAAAGTGAGAATCAAAAGCAGGTGCTTTTTCATTATTCCAACAGTTCCTCCAAGGTAACAACGCCATATTTTAAAGCCAACAACAAAGCTTCGGTTTTATTGCGAGCACCAAGCTTGTCGTATATTGATGCCAAATGGGTCTGAACTGTCCGTTCACTTATATATAGTTTTGAGGCTATTTCTTTGCTGGATTCACCTCTGCCGGCCAGCAACAAAACTTCCCTCTCCCTGGGAGAAAGCGATTCCGGAGTAAAGCCTGGTTCTTCGACGGCAGTAGCCACTTCTTTATCCAGATAAACCCCTTGGGACGCCACTATTTCTATCGCTCTCAGAAGCTCTTCGGGCGACGCCGTTTTCAAAATGTATCCCTTTGCACCAGCCCTTAAGGAAGCCAGCACGTATTGCTGGGCATCGTAGGAAGTGAGCATTAAGCAGGCAACCTTCAGCTCCTCCTGTCTTATTTGTCTGACCAGGGTAACTCCGTCGATCCCAGGCATTCGTATGTCTATGAGAGCAACATCCGGAAGTTGGTCTCTTATTACTTTCAAGGCGCTTTCACCATCGGAAGCTTCTCCTACAAGTTTTATGTTTTCCCTGTTCTCCAAATAAGATTTAAAACCTTCTCTCGTTAACGGGTGATCGTCTGCCAATACAACTTTTATGACCACTCTGTTTCACCTCCATTTAGACTTTCGAAATATTTCCTACATGTTTATTTTATACAACTATTACCACTTTGGATTACGTAAAGATGCTTATCGTTGTCGCCATGTAATTTTTTGGTGTATCATACGAAGGGGGTGAATTCGTTGAATTCAAAGAAACTGTTGACATGTCTCTTAATGGTAATGGTGGTTTTAACTGTCTATTTGGGAGTGGAACTTTGTCAAACAAAACAAGACCTTGTAACTTTAGAGAACAGCTACAATACAATGATTGCCACAGTTCCCCCTGCACCATCATGGCCTGAGGGCATCATCAAGGAGACAGTAATAGACGAACTGGCTAAAAGAAAAGATCTTTTTCCATGGCAGGGCGTGCTGGGAGGAACATTTGGACTTTATGACAAGAGTCAGGTTTGGTTTGTCGGACCAAAGTGGTGTTTAGCCTACGTCGAAGACGGGCATATCGGCGGTTATATATTGCTGCGCTATCATATCACTCCCAAGGGCATTAAGTGGCAATTACTGGATAGCGAAGAGATTTAATTTTTAGGATTCTTTAATTCCAAAGCTTTTAAAGATGCCCTCGATTAGTTGTTAATACTTTATCATAGAAACAACCCCTTTTTCCACCTCAATGCGCCTTGGAAAGAGGGAGGCAAAATCCATATCGTGAGTTATTACACCGACAAAGGCTTCTTTGCCCAAATTGTCGAAGAGTTGCATCATCATCTCTAAATTCTCATCATCTAACATAGCAAGGCCTTCGTCTATGAATAAAATTTGTTTGAAACCTACTCTGTTCGCAAGATGTCTCAACATCATCAACGAGACCATGGCCCTTTCCCCGCCGGACAAACTGGCGGCATCGCGCCTGTAGCCTCCGCTTGTCACGTAAAGGTTCCCCCTTTCTGCGACTAACGAAAACCCTTTAAAAGAAAGGTTTTCGTTCACAGCGCTGAGTAATCCCTCAAGTATGGTGTCGCTCAAAAAACGCACAAAATTTCTGCCATCTGTATATTTCTGCAGTTTGATTGCAACATCGAAAGCTTGGCTTATTACATTGTATTTTTCCTTCATCTGCCCTTGTTCTTTTTCGAGTCCTTCTTTCTGTCTGAGATTGTATTGCAGTTCGTTCAAAACGCTCTTCAACCTTTCTTCCTCTTCTTCCAGCTCCTGCTTACGATTTGTTAACGTTTCTAACGCCGGAAGGGTCGTTTCGAATTTAAGCTTAAAGTCTCGAAATTCAACTTTAGCACGGGACAGGAGATCGCGCGATAAATCTAGGCGGCGTCTGGCGTCTTCCACTTCTTCTTTACTACAATGAGTCATGTCGTCGCGGTGCATTAACTTCGTTTTGTCTTTTTGAGTCAATCCGTGTTTACGGCATAATCCTCTGAAGTTCTCGGCAGCATCCCGCAGTGCATTTTTCGTATTTTCCCGTAGCCATTCGGCTTGTGCCAATTCTCCTTCTAATTTTCTCTTTTTCTCTTTTAATTCCTCGATCTCCGAGTTGAGGGAATCGCCTTTGTTGCGGATTTCTTCCAACTCCTTTAAAAACTCTTCCCTCTCTTTTGCAGCTTTTACTACATCTTCCGGCAAAAGTCCGCCAAGAGCTTCCTCAAGGTTTTTTTCAGCTTGGAGCATTTTCTTCATGTCCTTCAAATTTTTCTCCAGGGATCCTATGAGCTGATGCTTTTTAAACTCTTGCTTTCTAATATTGTCTTCCAGTTCACCAAGAAGGGCATCTATTTCTCTAACGGACAATCCAGATTGAGGCGCCTCGAAACCGAGCGACCTGATCTCTTCCCTCAACCTCCTGCCCTCTTGCAAAAGAGTCAAAGTTCGATTCTTGGCCTTTCCCCACTCAGACAAAGCCCCTCCCAAGTCGGAAAAAACAAGCGACCTGGCAACCTCAATAGCTCCAACACCCTTAAAGCGCTCGAAATCTACAGTTCCATCCGGCGCTAGCTGCTTTACCCAATCAATTATCCGGCTTCTAATCTCATCGAGAGTACGCACCATAGTATGGGCTAAATTTTTATGTTCTTGAATAACGTCGCACAGGCTTCTCTCAAGCTTTTGTCTATATAATGTTCGCCTTCTTTTCGAAAGTTCGTCCAGGCTTTTATTGTTCTTTGCAATATCCGCTTCGATAAGTTCAATTTCTGCCTTGCAAAATTTTATACCTTCGGCCAAATCCAATAATTTTAACGCTTCATCTTTATATTGTGCACACTTATTGATATTTTGTATCTTCGAATAAATATTTTTATAGGCAACTCTTAGTTTGTTTACTTCTGTGATTTTAGGCTCAATTTTTTTATTGATGTATTGAATATTAGACTCCAAAGAATTAATTTTTTCATTTAACACTCTATAGTGCTTTGATACTGAAATCAAGCCTTTTAAAGCTTGGTTTGCCTCATAAAGCCTGTATTCATCGTAAATATTTTTATACAGAACAGATGCCTCTTCATGTTCGGATGAAAGGCGTTTTATTTGCGCTTCAAGCTCAACTAATTTATTTTTTATATCGATAGACTTTTTAATGGCATCCAACCTGTCCTGTACATCTTTCAGATTTTGACCCACGTTCTTTAAATCGCGATGTATCTCTTCCTCGGGCGGCAACTTGTTTAAAAAATCTTCGACCTTTTGAAGGGACCCTTTTACATTTTCAATTTCGGCCGTAGCAACCTGAACTATTCTTCTAACCTTTTCTTGTAGCTTGCTTTCGCTCTCCAACCCCAAAGAGGCAGTTAAAATCTGCCACCTCTCGCTTGGTGATATATCCACGAATTTTGTAACCATCCCCTGAGGCACAAATACGGTGGATATAAAGGCATCGCGCAATTTACTTAAGTTGGCATCACCCATGCTGTCAGCAAAGGGCGATAGGACTTTTGCAATACATCCATTAACTTCTTTAACGTTAGATGCAATAACATCCCACTTTCCACCGTCATCGCCACCTTTTTCCAGCAGCGCCTCTTGTTGTCCCTTTGGGCCTTTAAACTTCCTCGTTATCCTGTAAACTTCCCCATTTTTAACGAAAGTACAGATAACACGACCTTCAGATGAGCCCATCCTGATGACATTAAGGTTGTTTACCACTCTAACCGGAGTAGGAGAACCAAATAAAGCCAAAACAAGGGAATCCAATATTGAACTTTTGCCCGCTCCATTTGGCCCTACTATTGCAACAGCTCCAGGGTCGAACTTGATGCCGGCTTCCCTCAACCCCAGGATGTTTCTTACTTTCAACTCCAAAAGTCTCAATACCTTTCACCCGCTTCAAAATAGGACTTGATCTCATTCCACATCATCGAAGGATCTTTGCCCGAAAGAAGTTTTTCTCCAATTTTTTTTAAAATCAACAAAGTCGATTCATTTTCTTCTTGGCTCTCGATGTAATGTTTCCATAACCGAATTATATCGAAGGGGTCTTGAGGCGAGCTGATTTCAGAAATCATGCCTTCATTTACGGCGACCACGACTATCTGTTCTCCTCCCAGGTTTCTACATTTATCCAGAAGTTGCGATATAGGCAAAGAGGATCTATTAACAATAACCCTGACATAGGCATCGCGCGGAATCAATCGCGATGAAGTCGATAGGGATTTAAAGGCATCTTCTTCGTCGTCGTAGCGCAAAGTGATTAGTTCTTTGCTTTTTATCGGAATATCTTCGATATTTCCTTTCTCGTCAATGATGTAAAGGCCCGTACAATGCCCTTCCTCAGAAAAGTCCAACCGCAAGGGAGAGCCCGCATAATAGATCGGAGGGGTTTCTTCAGAAACCTTTCCGTGACGATGTATATGTCCACATATTGTCAAATCTATTTCCAGGTCTTTTAACACATCTTTTGGAAGGGTTAACTCGGAGGGGTTTGGAACAGTGTCTTCTACGGCCATATGGGCAAAACATAAACGCATATCTGCATTTGGAGCACCTTTCCAACGGGACTTTAAGAACTCATCCAGTTCTTCCTCTTTGGGACAATCATGTTTTCGTAAATAAGGCAATAAAAATATAAGGAAATCACCAATATTCGCATAAGTCACCTCATCGACAAAAACAAACCGCCCATCGCTCTGAAAGAGCTCCCATATTTTGATTCCGCTCCAATCGTGATTTCCCTTCAATAAATAAACCGTGGGTTTCCACGGAAGCGACAAAACGCTGGAGAAAAAATTGGCAACAGGCATTATCACTTCTTCTCCCGGATATCTGAAGCTGTGAAAGATATCGCCAAGCACAAACAAGGCGTCTACTTTGAAATCCCGGGCTGCTTCATACATCTGAGATAGGGCAGATATAATTTCTTCCAGCCTGTCTACGCCCCAAGTGCGAGCGCCGGCATGCCAGTCGGCACAAACCAAAATTCTCAAACTAGCCCAACCCCAGTTCCCTTTCGATCGGGCGCAATGCCTTTATGACATGATCTATTAACTCGTTCAATGGCATATCAAGGAGATCGGCCCCTTTTTGAATAACTTCTCTGTTTACCCCCTTAGCAAAAGCCTTATCTTTCCATTTTTTCATAACCGACTTGGTCGTCAAATCCGAAAGCGAACGGCTCGGCCTGACCAATGCAACGGCAATAACGAACCCAGTAAGCTCGTCGACGGCATAGATGACCTTTTCCATCAAATTGTTAGGTTCAACTCCCGTTATCTCCCATGCATGGGCCAACACGCCTCGCACGACATAATCGGGATATCCGGCTTCCATGAGCCATTCCGCTCCCCTTTTTGGATGTTCTTCGGGACATTCCTCCCAATCCAAATCGTGAAGCAGTCCAACAATACCCCATAAATTTTCGTCTTCTCCGAAAAGCCTTGCAAAATATTTCATAGCTGCCTCAACCGCTATGGCATGCTTAATATGACTTTCGTCCCGATTGTGCATTGCGAGAAGATCGTATGCCGCTTCTCTCGTCAATTCAACCATAGCAAACTCTCCTTTCCAAATTAAGGTATTAGCATGCAATAAACTTCGCCCTTTTAGCGGAATTGCCGGTGGTCAACAGAACCTAACATGGACTCAGTCTCTGCTATTTCGAAATTGTTAAATATGCCGGATATGGTAAGATCAGTGATATTATCCGTCTCGTAGGGAATGAAAAACCTTCTATAACCGAATTTTTCTGCAAAGAACGTCATGGATGAAGGAGTATTGCTCTCGACACCTTTAGACATCTCCAGGACAAAATTCTCCAAAAATTCCTCGTCGTCAAAAAAGGGATTATTGCTCATTATGGCAATCGCCTTATATCCTCCCAAACGCATCTGCCGATCCAACAGATCGCAAAAACATATGCCCGCTTTGACATCTTCGTCGTCCTTCAGGAAAGAGAAAATTAATTTTTCCATCGCCTTGGAATAAGAAAAAATCATAATAAAACCGAGGGGAGGAAAGGCCATATCTCTACCGGGATCTATGGTTTTATCGTATATAACAACCCCGGCTTCTCCAAATCTGATTCCTTTCAAATATATGAATTCGCTCTCTAGTTCCATGGCGAAAAATGCTATGTCCTTCAAAAAACGGTCTGCACCACCAATAAAGGACACCGGCCTGTAATCGAGCCCGTAAGGTGTCCACATAGGCACTTCAAAGCTTACAATTTTATCCCACTGTGGCAACAACTTCATACTCTCTCCGTTTTAACCTCCCTTCTTTTCAATAACTTACCGACACTGACTATTAATTGGTCGATCTCTGGTTTCGTGATTTGACCGTCAGCTCCGACGCTTTGAGCTTTTCTTTTGATGTCTTCGGCCATGATAGAAGAGAAAACAATTACAGGTATATGTCGCAAACGCTCGTCTTCTTTAATTTTTTTCGTCAACGTCAAACCATCCATCTTCGGCATCTCTATATCGGTTATGACCAGATCGAAGTTCTCTCCTTCATCGGACAGTCTGTCCCAGGCAGCTTTGCCGTGAGATACGGCCTCAACGTTATGAAAACCGCCTTTAGCCAATACATCCTGGATCATTCTTCTAATTAGAGGCGAATCCTCTACTACCAAAATTTTGTATTTATCCAAATCCCCCAATTCGGAAACCATGTTATGCATTTTAGAAGAATCCACAGCATATTGTCCCGCAAGCTCCGGATTTACAACTTGTACTATTCTTTCATAATCCAACAGAAGAATATTTCTGTCCTCCCTTTTAATGACGTACAATACGTTTTCTCCTAAAAAAGTCCCAGTTAAAGTTGAATCCAACTCTTCGGAATGGATCCTATAAATTCTCTCCACGCCGTCTACAACAAACCCAAGCTTCATCAGATTAAATTCCGTCACTATGACCTTGCTCTGCTCTTGAGGAACTGCGGGCGTAATGTTTAAATAAATCCTCAAGTCGATCAGGGGAATTACCTCGCCTCTGACGGTTGTAATTCCAAGCATTGCAGGATGCGACTTAGGAACTGGCCGAACACCTATCCATCGCAAAATTTCCCTAGTCTTATCGACATTTATTGCGAAACTTTGATCACCTAAAGAAAACACCACCACCTGCCATTCGTTGGTTCCTACATCGGTCATGATGCGATCCTCTCGCATAATCTCACCTCCATTTGTCAATCGGCTAATGCCTACCAGCAAACTCCGTGATCTCTTTAAACCATTTTAACACCGGAAGACTCATCATTTTTTCATTCATTCGCCATTGCCAATTCCCATCGCTGCTTGCAGGCTTATTTATTCGAGCAAAAGAACCTAACCCTAGTATATCTTGATAGGGAATTATAACCAACTCTGCTACTGAGAGTTCAATCAACCTGATCAGGTCCCTGGCAACCGAACCGGGGCCTGTCTTGCGACCCAAAAGCAGGATCAAATTCCTAATTTCCCTGCTAGACGCCTCTTCTAAATACCACCCCAAAGATGTATTGTTATCCTGAGTTCCCGTATAGGCAACACAACGTTTTACATAATGATAGGGAGTATGAATGTTCCCTTGCGGATTGTCTAATCCAAAGAGCAAAACCCTCATGCCGGGTATGTCGTGGGCTGCCATGAAATCTCGAACGTCATCGGTTATGTCTCCAAGATCCTCTGCAATTATTGGGAGCTCCCCCAGACTATTTCTCAAGGCAGGTATAAGTTTCTCCGCCGGCCCTTTAAGCCACTTTCCGTTGACTGCATTGGGCTGACCAAAGGGAATTGCCCAATAGCTTATCAATCCCCTGAAATGATCGATTCTTACTATATCGTATAAATCCAAAGCATGTTTGACTCTCTTTATCCACCAGTCAAATCCATTGCTTTCGATGACATTCCACCTATAAAGAGGGTTCCCCCAATACTGGCCTGTCGAACTGAAATAATCGGGGGGAACACCTGCAACTTCAATGGGCATCCCGTCTTCTCCCAGGCAAAATATATCCTGATTGGCCCACACGTCTGCGCTGTCGTGAGCTACGTACAAAGGCATGTCGCCAAATATCTCAATGCCTTTGGAGTTGGCATATTCATGAAGCCTCTTCCACTGTTTGAAAAATATATATTGAACGAACTTTTCTCTGTATATCTTTTCGGCTAATTCTTTTTTTGATTTTTCAATCTCCTCAGGCTCCCGTCTCTTTAATTGTTCTGGCCAGAAATACCATGGTAGTCTAAATTTGGATTTAATGGCCTTGTATAAACTAAAGTCTTCGAGCCACCATACATTGTCATCGCAAAATTTTTTGAAATCGTCGTCCGGAAGAAATCTTTCCAATGCTCTGTTGAACATATCATTTCGAACAACCGAAGCTTCCTCGAATTTTGCCTCTGAGTCCGCAAATTTAGGGGAGAGCTCCCACTCGTCCAAAAATTTATCCTGAACCAACATCTCTGGACTTACAAGCATGGGGTTACCCGCAAAAGCCGAAATGGAGCTGTAGGGCGAGAAACCGTAAATGCCGTCTGTGGGATTCAATGGCAAAATCTGCCACAGGGATTGGCCAAGTTCTTCAAGCAAATCTACGAAGTGATATGCCATTGGTCCCATATCGCCAGTACCCCAACCGGAGGGCAGAGATGTCAAATGAAGCAATATTCCGCTTTTCCTGCGATCAAAAAGAATCACATTTCACTCCTCTTCCAAAATATATATTTGTGGTCATTTTTGGTTTGCGACATTTCATGCCGTTTGGTAAAATGATATATCAAAATGACTGAATTGTGTGTATAATATTTTTGAGATAAAAATATCAATTTGACCTATACTCTAGGGTAATTTACTTCATAATCAAGGAGGTTCATGCAATGTCAGTAAAGTATGTTACTATCGATGGCAACGAAGCAGCCGCATCAACAGCTTACAGGCTGTCCGAAATTGCCGCCATATATCCCATTACGCCCTCTTCTCCAATGGGCGAACATGCCGATGAATGGGCGGCCAAGGGAGAGCCTAACGTATGGGGCTTCGTTCCCAGGGTTATCGAGTTGCAAAGCGAGGGCGGCGCTTCAGGTTCACTCCACGGAGCGCTTCAGGGGGGAGCTCTATCCACGACCTTCACGGCTTCCCAGGGATTGTTACTCATGATCCCTAATATGTACAAAATTGCCGGAGAACTGACATCGGCAACCATGCACGTCTCGGCAAGGACTATAGCCACTCACGCTCTATCCATATTCGGGGATCATAGCGATGTTATGGCAGTCAGACAAACGGGATGGGCTCTTTTAGCTTCGAATTCGGTACAAGAGGCTCACGATTTCGCTGCTATCGCTACCGCATCCACCCTCAAAAGCAGGGTGCCCTTTCTCCATTTCTTTGACGGCTTCAGAACTTCACACGAGGTAAATAAAATCGAGTTCATAAGCGATGATACTTTGCGACAAATGGTAGATTACGATATGGTTCTTGAGCACAGAAAACGGGCACTCTCTCCAGACAATCCCTTTATTCGCGGAACTGCACAAAATCCCGACGCCTTCTTCCAGTCAAGAGAGGGATGTAATCCTTATTACTCGGCCTGCCCGAAGATAGTGCAAGAAACGATGGATGAATTCGCTAAGCTGACGGGAAGGCAGTATCACCTCTTCGACTACGTTGGCGATCCTGATGCCGAACGGGTAATAGTATTGATGGGTTCAGGTGCCGAAACAGCCCACGAAACTGTAGAGTACCTGATTAAACAGGGAGAGAAAGTAGGTATCATAAAGGTCCGCCTCTACAGACCTTTCTCGATTGAGCACTTCATAAAATCATTGCCTGAAACGGTGAAAGCGATTGCGGTACTTGACAGGACTAAAGAATCCGGTAGCGCAGGAGAGCCGCTGTATCTTGACGTAGTCAATGCCATATATGAAGCAAAACGTGGCGGTCTTTTGGGCTCCGATTTTAATCCTACCGTCATAGGCGGACGATATGGCCTTTCCTCAAAGGAGTTCACTCCAGCCATGGTCAAGGCGGTTTTCGACGAACTGAAAAAAACCGATCCCAAAAACCATTTCACCGTTGGCATTGAAGATGACGTTGCCAATACCAGTTTAAAAGTAGAAGAAGGCTTTTCGATAGCAGACCCACAATCGACTCGTGCAGTCTTTTTTGGTCTGGGTTCCGATGGTACCGTAGGAGCCAACAAAAATTCTATAAAGATAATAGGCGAAGAAACCGAACTTTACGCTCAAGGCTACTTCGTTTACGACTCAAAAAAGGCAGGAGGATATACCATCTCCCACTTGCGCTTTGGACCCAATCCAATACGGTCAACTTATCAAATTGACAAGGCAAACTTTGTAGCATGTCACCAATTTGCTTTCACGGAAAAATTAAACATTCTTGACATTGCCGAGGAAGGTGCCATCTTCCTTCTGAACAGCCCCCACCCGGCTGAGGAAGTTTGGAACCATCTGCCGCGGACAATGCAGCGACAAATAATTGATAAAAAATTGCGCTTCTATGTAATAGATGCCTACAGCGTCGCAAAGGAAAAAGGGCTTGGCCCGCGCATAAACACTATAATGCAAACCTGTTTCTTCTATTTGAGCAAGGTTATCCCCTTCGATCTTGCAGTGGAAAAGATAAAGAACGCTATCGTACAAACATATGGCAAGCGCGGCGAAGCAGTTGTAAACAAAAATATTGCTGCTGTTGATGCTGCTTTGGAGCATCTGCAGGAAGTAAAGGTTCCCGGAGAGGTAACAAGCAATTTCGATTTGAAACCAGCTGTATCCGACAAGGCGCCAGAATTCGTAAAAGAAGTGCTTGGCCCCATGATGGTCCTACAAGGGGACAAACTACCCGTAAGCAAGCTGCCGAACGATGGAACCTTCCCCTCCGGTACCTCTAAGTGGGAAAAACGCAATATAGCCGTCGAAATACCCAAGTGGAATCCGAGTGCATGTATCCAGTGTGGTCGATGCACCTTCATTTGCCCCCATGCCACAATAAGGGCAAAAGTATACGACAAGTCCTATCTGAAGGACGCGCCGGAAGGATGGCAATATGCCGAAGCGAAATGGCCTCAATATAAGGATCAGGTCTTTACCATCCAAATAGCTCCGGAAGATTGCACCGGGTGCGGCAGTTGCGTCGCAAATTGCCCTGTAAGTAAAAACGAAGATCCCACTAAAAACGCCCTTTCCATGGTCAGTCAGATCGACGTTCGCGAGGAAGAAATTCCAAAATGGGATTATTTCCTCTCCTTGCCGGAGATCGAGAAGGAAAAATTAAACACTCAATCTCTAAAGGATTTGATGTTGGTCCAGCCTCTCTTCGAATTCTGTGGAGCCTGCGCCGGTTGCGGAGAAGCTCCTTACTTGAAGCTGCTCAGCCAACTTTATGGAGACAGAATTACGATAGCAAACGCAACAGGTTGCACGTCAATTTACTGTGGTAATTTGCCTACCACTCCCTGGACAACTAACAGGGAAAGCAGGGGCCCGGCTTGGTCCAACTCGTTGTTTGAAGATAACGCTGAGTTTGGACTCGGCATGAGGCTGGCTCTAAATGCACGAAATGCGAGGGCAAAACAACTTCTAACCGAATTAGCTGGAGAAATTGGAGACAGGCTCGTAAGTGAGATTTTAAACGCCGATCAAAGCACCGAAGAAGGAATCAAAAAACAACGCGCCAGAATCGATGAACTCAAGAAGACTTTACAAGATATTTCCGACACGAAAGCGAAAGAGCTTCTCCAAATTGCAGACGATCTCGTCAAAAAGAGCATTTGGATAGTTGGCGGAGACGGATGGGCATATGACATAGGTTACGGCGGACTGGATCATGTGCTAGCAACCGGCGAAAATGTCAATGTCCTCGTACTGGACACCGAGGTCTACTCGAATACAGGAGGCCAGGCTTCCAAAGCTACGCCTTTGGGTGCTGCAGCGAGGTTTGCCGCTGCCGGTAAACCTACAGGCAAGAAGGATCTTGGCCTGATGGCCGTTACATATGGGAACATCTATGTAGCCAGAATCGCAATGGGCGCCAATCCGACTCAAGCAATAAAGGCTTTCCATGAAGCAGAATCCTATGAAGGAGCTTCTCTGATCATCGCTTACTCCCATTGCATATCCCATGGATTCGATCTCAAGCGAGGAGCAGAGCACCAAAAAATGGCTGTCGATTCCGGGCAATGGATACTGTTTAGATACGACCCAAGGTTGAAAGACGAAGGGAAAGCTTTCCAGCTGGATTGCAAGGAACCTTCCCAACCGCTAAAAGACTACCTGTTGTCCGAAAGCAGATTCGCCATGCTCCACAGAGACTTCCCCGAAAGGGCAGAAAAACTTCTGGAAGAGGCCGAGGCGTTCAATAAGGAACGTTGGGCTCTTTATAAAGGCTTGTCAGAAGTCTTAAACAGGAAGTAGCCTCCTCCTTTGCGCTAAAAGACATAAAAAGAGAGGGGATAATCCCCTCTCTTTTTATGTCTTAATTCAATAGACACGCCTTTATAATTCATTCCACAATATGGTATATTAATACTCGAGACAAAAAAGAGATCTGCAAAGGGGAGTGACGGGAACATGGTAAAGGGCACCTTTAGCTACATAAAATGGTTTGACGAACTTAACAAGGAAGACATACCCTTGGTGGGCGGCAAAGGAGCAAACCTGGGGGAAATGACAAATCACAGCATCCCCGTACCGCCCGGTTTTTGCATAGTGTCAAAAGCATATAAGGACTTTGTGACATTATCAAACATCAATAAAGTAATAAAAGACATACTCTCAAAAATTAATTTCGACGATGCAGGAGATTTAGAAGAAAAGACCGCAAAAATAAGGAATTTAATTGTCGAAACTGATATTTCTACACAAATTGAACGGGATATACTGCAAGCATATGCCGTCTTAGCAGAGCAAATTAACCTAAACGAACCGGAAGTAGCGGTACGAAGCTCAGCCACTGCAGAGGACCTGCCAGATGCATCCTTTGCGGGACAACAAGATACATACCTTCACATTAAAGGCAAAGATGAACTTCTTAAACACGTCAAAAAATGCTGGGCATCTCTATGGACCTCCAGAGCCACTTATTATCGTCACATAAAGGGTTTCGATCATATGAGCGTGCTTTTGAGCGTAGTGGTGCAAAAAATGGTAAACGCTTCTAAATCAGGGGTAATGTTCACAATAAACCCCATTAGCAACAATCCCGACGAAATCATGATAAACGCAAGTTGGGGCCTGGGCGAAGCTATCGTGTCAGGATCGGTCACCCCCGATGCTGTCTCTTATACACATCT
>DGDP01000138.1:0-649 GCA_002385485.1 Acetomicrobium sp. UBA3949
CTAAAACAAACAGAGGGATTACACTTCGTAGAAAAATTAAGGCTGGACATCCGTCAAAAGCAAATAAGGAAGCATTAACTTTTGGGGAGGGCGTTAAAAATAACGAGGAAATTAAACTATGATGAGTANNGGTCTTTAGTTTTGAATTTTATGTTTACAGCATGCCATTTTAACGATATGCTATGGTGTAATACAATAATATACTTTACTGCTATATTATTATGGAGAATGTGTTTCCTTGGTTTCGAGTTATAATAAAATAAAAGAAGCAACCAGCTTAAATCTCATATGGGATTTGGCACGTGTAACTAAAACAAACAGAGGGATTATACTTCGTAGAAGAATTAAGGCTGGACATCCGTTAAAAGCAAATAAGGAAGCCTTAACTTTTTGGGAGGACGTTAAAAATAATGAGGAAATTAAACTATGATGAGTATATAGAAAAAATGCGAAAGCAGTCCCTGCACTTGCATGTAGCAAGCGATGCCCACAGAGGCAAGCCGCTACGCTTAGGCAAGGCACGTGATCCGGAAGAAAACGTCGTTTTATTTTTGCTGGACTATAACCGTTGGCAGAAGGCTTTGGCCAGCGGGGAGATCGAAAAGCTTGGCCCGCGGAGGTATCGCATGAAATGGACGAAGGAATAAAG
>DGDP01000138.1:889-10211 GCA_002385485.1 Acetomicrobium sp. UBA3949
ACGGAAGCTCTTGAGCCCGAAGGCATAAGGCCAATTTTGGTCGGCGGAGTCGCCCTGGAATTTTACACCTTAGGCGGTTATGCTACAAAGGATATCGACTTGGTGGTAAGCGACAGAGAAAAGGTAAAGACGGTGCTTGAAAACTTGGGATTTATGCATAGGATGGGCGAAAGGCATTGGTATTCCACAGAACTTGATGTCGCTATCGAGATCCCTGACGAGGTCCTGGCCGGTTCGCCGGAAAAATTGACCGTCCTAGAGATTGACGGCAAAAATGTCTACATCATAGGCACAGAAGACCTAATAATTGACCGCCTGTCTGCAGCCAAGTTTTGGCAAAGTTCAAGCGACTTTGAATGGGCCGTCAAAATCATAGCGCTGCATGCAGAAGACATGGATTTCGACTATTTAAAAAAGGCAGCTAAGAAACACGACGTAGAAGACATTTTAAAAGAAGCCTTAAAAGAAAGCGAAGGTCTTAGACCGCTCAAAGATGTGTAGGAACCGGAGATACAGATATGACTTCATTTCGCCCAACATTCATGTGAAGCTGAGTCCCAGTTTTTATTAATAATTCGTATCATAAACTTCTATAGCAATCAACAACACTTGAGACGTTTCAAAGACTTTCGCCGTTGATGACGCGCCTCAAAAGCGATTCCAAAGAACAGCGATAACTACTAGGCTTTACGCTCATGTCGCTGTAAATCTTACGCCAGCTGGCTATTCCCTCAATCCGCAGGTTAACCGAAAGCATTAGGCAGGAAACCGGTTACATCAAGGGTTGGCTGGAACGAGAGCTTTCACCCTACAGGTGGAAAGTGGCCGGACGAAACCGAGCCTGAAAGATTTCTGCGATTTTGGGTTTTATGAAGCACCAGAAAATAAAGCAGGGACCAAAAGACATGAAAAACCTCTCTGGACCCCGCGCGTCGCAAGGGGTAAGGTTTTGTTTAGGCAACACAACCCACACCAGAGAGGTGACCATATTATGCCACAGACGCTTGCGCCTTTCCACCTTGAGCACACGACATCTACAGGGACCGTAACAGCCAGGGGCGGTGCGGCTCTTCTGCTGGAAGCCTTTTACGCGACGGGGCTTCACGAGGCTTCCCGTTCCATCAGGCGACGTCCGAACAGGGGCTACGACGATGCGGACCACGTGATGACCGTCATCCTGCTGAATCTGCTTGGACTAGCGAGCTGCGACGACGTCGAGCACCTTCGGGACGACAAGGTCCTCGGCGACCTTTGCGGCAGCATGAAGGCCCACCATGGCAGTAGAAGCAGGATGGATTCCGCCTTTCCTTCCCCGCCGGCCCTGCGGAAATGGCTTCACGAAGTGGGAGAAAGCAAAGCTTCGCTTCGGTCCGTCAAGGAATTGATCTATGGACCCCTTCACTACATCCAGGAGCGCAAGGTGCAAAAGATCGCCACCCTCGATATGGACGCCACCTTCATACCGACCTGCCGAGGCGGAGCGCCCTACAACTACAAGAGCGAACGCTCCAACGAAGCCTTCAACGTCTACTGGTTGGAGCAAGACATGATTCTTAACAGCGAATACACAACCGGCAACGTATCACCCCGCAAGGACCAATTGGGCCTCCTTCGCCGCAGCCTTCAACACCTTCCCCGAGGCGTAAAGCAGGTGAAGCTTCGTGCCGACAGCGCTGGATACGACAGGGAGCTCATCCGCTACTGCAACGAAGGTAAAAGCCCCTACGGCGTAATAGGGTTTTGCATCTCGGTTCCCATGTACAGTGAGTTTCGGCGGAGCCTTCGCAAGATCCCCGAGGGAGCGTGGAAGCGATACGACAAAGACAGCTGGTGGGCGGAGGTGAACATAGTACCCAACAGGCTGTGCCTTTCCAAAAAGGACAAGGAGGTACGCTACATAGCCATCCGTCAGGAAGTCAAAGGCCTGACCGAAGCGAAAGAGAGCGATGCGCGCCAGATGGAGCTTGAGATAGAGGGACTTGAAGTGGACAACCCGAACCTGAAGAAGCTTCACCTGATGGTCCTCGGCGGCAAGGTGTGGAAGACCTTTCTCATCGTCACCAACAATCTTACTGAACCTGGTGATGAAGTAATCCGTTGGCATCGAGGTCGCTGCGGGAAGTCCGAAGAGATCCACGCCGTCTTGAAGCGCGACCTGGCCGGAGGTCACGTCCCCACGGGCAGCTTTGAAGCCAACGCTGCATGGTGGTACCTGTCGGTCTTGTCCTTCAACCTGCAGCGGCTTGTCACGCACCACGTGCTTCCGCCGGGCTGGTCACGCTATCACCAGAAGCATCTGTTGGCGACCATCTACACCGCACCAGCGCGTATCGTACGCCATGCCGGTCAGGTGATCCTGAGGATTGCCGGGTCAATAGGCAGGATGCTCGAGGACTCTCACTGGGAGCTGCTTCGCCTGCACCACATGAGGGAGTGATGCCAAAGAAGCATCTTCAGGACATAGGCACCGGGGTTTTTCCGGGGAGGCAAGCCCATCCCGGCAGGATGCTTTTGGCCGCATGGCATCCCCGGAATGCTGAAGCGTCCTTTTCGCTGTCTTGGAGGTGGGATTTGCGCTTTCACCAGAAGCAGTCCTCAAAAAAAAGCCCAAAGGGCCTCCTGGAAGGGACTCGACTTCGCAACCTGCGGATTGAGGTATTCCGGGATGCCTTGACAGCTCTTTCGTTCTACGGCAGAACGAAATGGTGCAAATACCCGAGGGTCAGATCTTTAGTTTTGAATTTCAATATAGTAGTTTAATTAAATAGAACAATCATCTTACATTCTATGGGCGTTATTTTATTTAAATACCAAAAACGAAATGTGCATATAAAGTTTATTGAACGCGTACTGAAGGCATAAGCCACAGGGTCATTAATCCCCACTAATTTACGTTCTCTTGAAAAACGTATTTTAAGATATATAGAATTTTTAGTTTTGCAAAAGAACGAATATATGATAAAATCGTTCTACGACAGAACGAAAAGGAGAATATCATGACCTTGCAAGATTTGCTATCAAAACTGCAAGAAATACAGGCCCGCCTAGTTTTAAATTTGCCGAAGCGTTTGCGACCGTATTTCGACGCCCTTGACCTGTCGGCCAGGGGGTTGCTTGTGCTGGGCCCCAGGGGCGTGGGAAAGACGACGTTAGCGCTGTCAAGGTCGAAGGGAATGCTTTACATCCCAGCGGACAATCCCTTGGTGGCGCCCTTTAAGCTGTGGGATATATGCGAGGCGGCCTTTGGAACTGGCTACGACGGTGTTATCGTAGACGAGGTGCATTACGCTCGCGAATGGGCAGTGCACCTAAAGGTGCTTTACGACGCCTTCCCCGGCAAAAGGATCTGGGCTGCCGACAGCAGCAGTGCATCGCTTGAAAGTGGCGTTTCCGACCTATCGCGCAGGTTCGTTCAAATCAAGGTTCCCCTCCTATCGTTCAGGGAATTCATCGCCCTAAAACTCGATCACCTCTTTCCCGTGATCGACCCCTTCAACCCAGACATACCTTCGGTCCAGGGTGTAATAAATGCCATAAACCCGCTGGCGGCCTTCGGGGAATATTTGCGCCAAGGACTTCGGCCTTTTTTCCTCGAGGGACATTACGCGGAGAGGTTGAAAAACGTGCTGGACAAAATGTTGTTCTCGGATGTGCCCTTTTGGACGCCACAAATCGCGGAAAACCACCTTCGGCTTATGCAGGCAATAGTTGGCCATCTTGCCATGTCGCCAATTCCTGTAATTAGTGTGGAGTCGCTAACGCGCGAGTGGGGTGTCGGTAAGGTAAAGCTATACGATCTCATTAATGTAATGACGCGTATATGCCTTATTCGCGTCATCGAAAGAAAAGGCGCGGCTTCCAAGCTTCACCTTCGAGGAGCGAAGCTCTTTTTCTACGACCCGTCGACTTACTACGTCTTAAACGGAAACCCGGCAAACGTGCGGGAGGCATTCGTCGCCTGCTCGCTCGAAGAAGCAGGTAGAAGCGTCTTTGCAGCAGATGATGAAAGAATTTGCGACTTTGTCGTCGACGGCGTAACTTTGGAAGTAGGCGGCAAGAGCAAATCGGGCAAAGCCGCAGATTTCGTCCTAAGAGACGGTCTTGATGTGCCTCTACCCGGCGTGATTCCTATGTGGCTGCTCGGGATGATGTATTAAGCAAAACGCTAAAAACAAAGCCTTGAGTTTGCAAACCAAACCGGGGTTTTATTTAAAACTTACTGCCCAAGCACCAAGGAAAGATCCGCAAAAATTCCTAGAGTGGTTTAGTTTTATTTAAAACTTTGCCCAAGCACCCTCAAAACTTTCCCCTTCGAAACAATATTAACCTGCTAAATTAAAATTCAAGATTAAAGATCCGACCCCAACACCCGTATTGCGTTAAGGACGGCTATAAGTGTGACGCCCACGTCGGCAAAGACTGCTGCCCACATGGTGGCTATCCCTAAGGCGCCAAGGGCTAAGACGGCACCTTTGACGCCCAGGGCGATGGCGATGTTTTGCCTGGCAATGGCAAGCGTTCGCTTCGCTATTTTAATGGCGACTGGGACTTTCGATGGTTCGTCCGTCATTATGACCACGTCGGCTGCCTCGATGGCGGCGTCCGACCCCAATCCTCCCATGGCGATGCCAACATCTGCCCGCGCCAGCACGGGAGCATCATTTATGCCGTCTCCGACGAAGACGAGCTTTCCCTTTGGGGATTTGCCCGCCATGAGATCCTCCACCTTTTGCACCTTATCTGCAGGAAGCAGCCCGCCGTAGGCCTCGTCGATGCCAAGGCTCAAGGCCACGCTTTCAGCTACTGACTTTGCGTCGCCCGTGAGCATTACGACCCTTTTTACCTTTTGGGCCTTCAGCTCGCTGATTGCTTTGACTGCGTCTTCCTTGATAACGTCTCCTATTGCGATATAGCCTTTGTATTCGCCGTCGACCGCGACGTGAACGACCGTTACAGCGTCGACAGGGTCTTCGGCTGGTATATCAAGCATCTGCATCATCTTGCCGTTTCCCGCTGCGACGAAGTGGCCGTCTATGGTGGCGATAACGCCCTGCCCCGGTATTTCTTTGACCTTTGAAATGAGTGCGGCATCGATTTCTTTACCGTAGGCCCGCCTGATCGAAAGGGAAATGGGATGGTTTGAAAAGCCTTCGGCGCAGGCGGCGAACTTTAAAATTTCTTCATTATTATATATATCTTTTGAGACGACTTCTTGTACCTTGAAAGTCCCTTTGGTGAGCGTGCCCGTCTTGTCAAAGACGGCCACTTCCGCGTCGGCCAGAGCCTCCAGGTAGTTGCTTCCCTTCACGAGGATGCCCTTTCTTGCAGCAGCGCCAAGCCCTCCAAAGAAGCTCAAGGGTATGGAGATCACCAGCGCACAGGGGCATGAAATTACGAGAAAGACCAGTGCTCTGTAGATCCAGTCGCCAAATGCCGCGCCCTCAAGCACCAGAGGCGGGACGACGGCTATGAACGCCGCTCCGCCCACCACAGCCGGCGTATAACAGCGGGCAAACTTGGTGATGAAGTTCTCATGTTTTGACTTTTTGGCGGAGGCGTTTTCAACTAAATCCAGGATTTTTGATGCCGTCGATTCGCTGACATTTTTTTTGACCCGTGCGACGAGCAGGCCGTTTAAATTGACGGACCCGCTTAGCAGTTCGTCGCCTTCGAGTACAGCTTTGGGCATCGATTCACCGGTCAGAGGCGAGGTATCAAGGCTTGAGCTGCCCTCCATGACCACGCAGTCTAAGGGCACCTTCTCTCCCGGTTTTATGACGATGACGTCGCCAACGTTTACTTCGTCGGGATCGACGCGATCTATAACGTCGCCTCGTTTAAGGTTTGCATAATCGGGGCGTATGTTCATGAGCTCGGCGATGGACTTTCTGGACTTCTCCACTGCCCTGTCCTGAAATAGCATGCCGATCTTGTAAAATAGCATCACGGCGACGGCTTCGCTGTACTGTCCGATGCAAAAGGCCCCGATCGTGGCAACGCTCATAAGGAAGTTTTCGTCGAATATCTGCCTGCGCGAGATGTTTCTTGCCGCCCGTAAAATTACGTCGCCGCCGGTTACCGCGTAGGCAGCCAAAAAAAGCAACAACCGGGCTGCGCTTTCCGCCTCCAGTAATAGGGCTAAAAGGAAAAGCCCCAAACCTATAGCTATCTCGGCGATCCTCTTTTGGCGCGGCGCAATACGCATCGTTAAGCCTTCTTTACCACCACGTCCGGCTCGTATCTTGCAACAATTCCCTGTGCTGCTTTAACAATGTCGTCAAATCTGGCATCGTCACCGTCGATGATCATCTTGGCGGTCATGAAATTTACGGATGCGAAGTTGACGCCCTTCAAAGCCTTGATCTCCCTTTCCATCTTTTCCGCGCAGTTTGCGCAGTTAAGTCCCTCGAGCTTAAATGCCCTTTTCATGCCGACGCCTCCTTTTTTAGGCTAAACGTTTTTTGGCTTTACATTTTTTTGGCTTTACAATTGAACGTCTCTTCAACTGTCAAGGCAATTATAGTTGAGTATATGTTCAACCGTCAAGATCGTAAGGCCTTTTTTAAGAAAATATCGGCGTAAACGTGCAAGAAACGACGAAGCATCGCGATATTATCCGCTTTTTCAACGTTCGGGTTGATGATAGAATACAATCGACTGATACTTGCTGGGCATTACATCTTTTTGATTGACGTTACTAGCTAAATTTTGGTCAATTGGAGGCATTGCATGAAAAAGGACGAAATGGTCTGCGACTGCGACGTCATCCACGAGGAGGTGGTCGACGCAGTCAGAAAAAAACTGCCCGACGAAAGGGAGCTTTACGATTTATCGGATTTCTTCAAGGTCCTGGGCGACAGCACGAGGGCAAAGATCATGTGGGCCCTCGATGAAAGCGAGATGTGCGTCTGCGACTTGGCCATGCTTTTGGGCATGACGAAGTCTGCCGTCTCCCACCAACTGCGCTCGCTTCGGGAGGCAAACCTCGTAAAAAACAGGCGCGAGGGGAAAAACGTGTTCTACTCCCTCGCCGACGACCACGTCAAACAAATATTCGAGAAGGGCCTCGAACACATCCGCGAGAAAAAAGACTAAATTTTCGGGGTCGATTTTCGGGGTCGGATCTTTAATCTTGAATTTTAGTTTAATAGGTTAATATACTTAAACCAATTATTAATATAGAACATCTGTATTGAAGAAGTAAAGATGATTTTTGGGATTATCGTCTTCGATACGGTCATTTTAAGCATGTTTGCAAAATATTGATCCAAAGAGTGGCTCAAAGAATCTATCATTAATTTAGCTATTTAGTGTCTTATCTTGGTAGACCCCGGTGCTTTTATATGTCCGGTGCCTGTGGCGTAGATTTGTTTAGGATTCCCTTCGCCCTGACCTTGCATCCAATTGCCTCAAGATGGCATGAAAGCAGGTCCAAAGCTTTTTCTACTTCCCGTGCGTCGGGTTCCTGGGCTGCATCGACGAAAAAGAGCGCCTCTTTTGTATTGGTCGTAACGGCGCACAACCTGCTGTCGCGGTGATTCCACAGCCAACAGCAAATCTTTTCCTCGTCGGCATACACGATGTGGGTGTCTTTGACGGTAATTTCCTCACCTGAACCGAGGGGAAGAAATATCTCACCTGTTTTGCCATACCTCAGCGTGAGGTCGCCTCTAAGTTTATGTACATCATAAGCTCCCATGGGAAGCAGCGTCATGACGGAGACACAGTTGTAGCAATCGACCACGCTTGAAACGTTCCAAAGACTTTCGCCCTTGATGACGCGCCTCAAAAGCGCCTCCAAAGAGCAACGGCAGCTGCTGGGTTTAACGCCCATGTCGCTGTAGATCTTCCGCCAGTTTGCGATCCTCGGATGTTTTGACAGCTCCTCTGTTTTAAATAAGCCGTATTCCTGCACGATCCGCGGCAGCTTTGACTTTAAAGCTTCCACGTAGTCATTGCTTGCCTCTACTACCACGTGAGCATAAAGCCAACCAATATGGGTGCCAGGATAATTTTCCAATATCTCCGGAGCTATTGTGATCTTCATGATTTCCTCCTATTAGGAGTCTGCGGATGAAAGCGGGAATCCTCTTTTAACGGAATCGCTAAGTTTTTGCAGTGCTTAACTGGGGTCACATCTTTAGTTTTGAATCTTGGCACTTTAAGAAACCTCCGTTACACCTTTAAAGGTATTCAACAGGAAAATTCAAGATTAAAGATCCGACCCCAATGCAAGTAACTTGACTATGTTGGTGTAGAAAAGGTCCTCCAGTTGAGCTTCGCTCAAGCCGCTTACTCGGCATCGTTGAATCTCTACAGAAGGGTGATGAAAGGGGGCATCTGTCCCGAACATGATCCTGTCATGGCCGACGACCTCGTAACCTTCCTTTATTTTCGTGTGCATCGGCATGCCGGAGGTTTCCAGGTATAGGTTTGGATATTTTTTTGCCATGTCAATAGCCGCCTGGATATATACTCCGTGTCCGTGGCCCATATGGATCATAACCATCTTTACGTCGGGGAAAAGCTCCGCCAACTGGGCGATGCTCCAAGGGAGCGAAAAAGGTGGGTGCCCAGAGTGGATAAAAAGGGGAACCTGCATCTTGCTAGCGGCTTCTGCAATGGGGTGAACGACGTCATCGTTTGCGACAAAGGCGTGCAACAATGGGTGCAGTTTGATGCCCTTGAACCCCTCCGTTTCGATATACCGCCTCGCCTCCTCCACAGCTTTGGGACCATCCCAGGGGTTGACCCACGCAAGCCCGACAAACCTACCAGGATTTTTATGCACAGCTGCCTTTGTGTCTTCGTTGTTAAGGGCGCACAGGACGGCCTTTTCTATGTTATATTCGTCCATTTGCCGCACCAACTCGTCAGCAGTAATCCCTACGTTGAAAAACCCACCAAAATAACCTATATGCGCATGGGCATCGATTATCTTCATAATGTATCTCTCCTTATAAGGGCGTTCATCAAATATCGCCGTATCACCTCAGTAATAATTATATTTTTCTGAAAGTATTTTTGTATAGCAATTTCGTCCCTTTACCGCCCAAGCAGCTTTAAAACTTCGTCTTTCGATTTGGCGTAAAGCATGGCTTCGGCTGCGGCGTCAAGTTTAACTTCGTCAGTGACGGAGCGGATCATCTTTTCGTCAGAAGACGACAGGCCGAATTTTCGGCGCAGTTGTTTTATAAGCACATCTTGTTTTCCTTTGATTGTGCCTTTAATCTCGCCTCTTTTTTCGCCTCTTTCTTCTCCTTGTTTTATCAGCTTTTCTGCAAAAGACGGCATGATTTCTTCACCTCCAAGTTCTTTTACT
>DGDP01000138.1:10333-10579 GCA_002385485.1 Acetomicrobium sp. UBA3949
TTGCATGGTGTCTTGGTCTACGTCCACTTGAAGAGCCGTGATAGAAAATTTATCTCATTATCGTTTAAATTTATATTACTCAAATTATAAACCCCTATTCATAACTTGAGTCTGCTTAAAAACTCCTTTTACTATCTCAATACACTAAAATGTTCACGTTACGACGTCAAAGGTTATCGTCTTTGGTCGTTTCTTGACTATTCCGTTCTGTTTCTAAGGGCTTTATCCTGTCTCTTATACACATCT
>DGDP01000011.1 GCA_002385485.1 Acetomicrobium sp. UBA3949
ATGACAAAGGATACTAAAAACAACCCCGCGGCAGGTATAGGAAGACCCTGAAAGTTACCGCTGGAATGGACTACGTTAAAACGAGCTAGTCTCAACGCCCCGCATAAAACGTAAAACGATATAACCAAAGCCCCTAAAACTCCACCGAAGGCATATAAATAGGACACATAAAAAATCAAGCCAGGCACAACTCCAAAGCTGACTACATCAGCGAGGCTATCGAATTCCATCCCAAAGGCGCTATCTCCTCCTAAAGATCTGGCGACTTTTCCGTCCATCAAATCAAAAAAGGCAGCCACAAAAATTAACCATACAGCCGGTACTACATGCCGATGAAAGGCCAATACTAAAGACATTACTCCGCATAAAATGCTACCGCTAGTAATCATATTAGGGGCTAATCTGCGAAAAGGAATCGGTTTTTTAATCATTCGCTTCCTAGAAAACTTTTCGTACACCTAGATCACTTCCCTTCGTTTTTAAAAACATGACCTATGACGCTGGATCCCGCTTTGACTTTATCTCCAACTTTCACCACGGGTTTCACTATAGGCGGTAAATATACATCCACCCTGGAACCAAACTTGATCATACCGTAAGCTTCTCCCTTGGACACGAGTTGTCCAGTTTTGACTCTGCATGCTATTCGCCTGGCTACCAACCCAGCGATTTGCACTAACAAGACGTTGCCATATTTTGTCTCTAGTCCCGCATATAACCTTTCATTAACCTCGGAAGATTTGGGCGCAAAGGCTACCAAATGCTTGCCCTGCTTATATTTTAAAAATGATATTTTGCCATCACTAGGAATCAGATTAACGTGCACGTCGGCAACAGACATAAATATGCCTATTTTAACAGATCTCCCCGCGAAGGGATCGTCAACATCCATTATTTCAACGACCTTACCGCTCGCCGGGCTGACAAATACCAAGGGATCCCTTGGTATGCTTACGCGGGGTTCCCTGTAAAACCAGGCCAAAAAAATTGTACAGGTGCCCAAAATAACTCCTAAAAGGGAAGAGGCAAACCAAGCCCCGCACGTCATAAAAGCTGCGGTTGCTACCGGCACCACTCCCTCGCGAGCCAAGGCCACCCCCGTTAGACCTCCTCCATGACGTCTTCGCGAATAATCGTTACATCAGCTACGCTGTCACCCCGATCAAGCCTGACTAAAATATTGCCCATCGCATTTCTAGACAATATAGGCACATCTTTTACAGCTATGCGCACTACTCGTCCCTTGCTCGTTACAATTATCACCTCATCGTCCTCGATTACATTCCACGCCCCTACCAACAATCCCGTACGGTTCGATAATCTCATTGCCCTTACTCCAGAGCTACCCCGGTGGTATAAAGGAAACTCGTCAAAGCGGGTCCGTTTGCCCACACCTTTTTCGCTTATGAGCAAAATTGACGTTCCCTCACATAGGGGTTCGCAACCGACCAAGACATCACCCCGCGAGAGGCGCATAGCACGGACTCCCCTAGCCTGACGACCCAAAGGTCGAAACTCATCTTCCTTGGTTCTCAAGGCTTTCCCCTTCGCAGAGACAAATAAAAGTTCGTCATCACCAGAGGTAAACCTTACCCTGGCGATGGTGTTTCCTTCATCCAGGCTTATGACGCGCCTCCCTGCGCGAGTCAAATTTGCCAGCTCTCCTACATCAAGCCGCTTAGCAATGCCCATCCTGGTTGCAAAGAACACATATTTCGCACCCCGCATCGTATCATCCTTTATTGCCACGACGCGTTCGTTTTCTTCTAACGTGAAAAAGGCACTGACATGTTTGCCCTTACCATTTTTTGGCTCAGGAAGCAAATACCCTTTTATGGCAAATACACGGCCCATATTGGTGAACAAAAATATGTCATGATGCGTCGTTGTGGCAGAAAACATCTCTATTTCGTCGTCTTTTTGTTTAAGCCCTTTTATTCCCTTGCCTCCCCTGGCTTGCAGTTGATAATCTCCCAGGGGAGCTCGCCTCAAATATCCGTCCCTGGTCAAAACCACCACGATATCCTCTTCAGGTATAAGATCATGCTCCGATACTTCAGTAATTTCGTCCAATATTTCCGTCTTTCTGGAATCGCCATATCGCCTTTTTAGCTCGATTAACTCTTCGCGGACAACCGAATCCAACACAGAAGGATTGTCAAGGATGGAACGATACCTTTCTATGTCCTGTAGGAGTTGTTTTAGCTCTTCCTCCAGTTTATTTCTTTCCAAATTCGTAAGTCGCTGCAACCTCATGTCCAGAATAGCTTGTGCCTGCAGTTCCGTGAAACCAAAATGTTCCACAAGGCCCTCTCTTGCTTCTTGAACATCTGCTGACTTTTTTATAAGGGCTATGATCTCGTCTATTACATCTAAAGCCTTTACCAAGCCTTCGACTATATGAGCTCTTTCCTCCGCTCTTTTAAGTCGATAATTTGTCCTGCGACGAACAACATTTCTTCGGTGATCAAGAAATATCTCAAGCATATCAATGAGGCTTAATTCCTTCGGTATTCCATCCACTAGGGCAAGATTTATTACACCGAAGGTGGTTTGAAGAGGCGTCCTGTTATAAAGCTGTCTCAACACTAAATGAGGGTCTGCGTCTCGCTGTAATTCAATCACAATCCTGATACCGTCCCTGTCGGACTCATCCCTTAGATCAGCAATTCCCGATAAGTGCTCTTGCTGCACACCCTTGGCTATAGCCTCTAACAACGATGCTTTGTTGACCATATAGGGAATTTCTGTTATCACGATGTTAGCTTTGCCGCGTTTCATCTGCTCAATGGAGACCTTACCTCGAAGAATGATTTTTCCCCGGCCAGTTGTATAGGCGTTTATTATCCCTTCCCTTCCCGCTATGGATCCACCAGTGGGAAAATCCGGGCCTGGCAAGACTTCAATTATATCCCCAAGTTCCAGGTCTTCTCCTCTTTCGATGAGTAAACAAATAGCATCAACCACTTCAGATAAATTGTGAGGTGGGATGTTAGTTGCCATGCCCACGGCAATTCCTGAGCTACCGTTGACCAAAAGATTTGGCAGCAGCGAGGGCAAGACGAGAGGTTCCTGCAAGGTTTCGTCGAAGTTAGGACCCCAATCCACCGTGTCCTCATTTATATCCCTTAACATTTCTTCTCCCAAAGGAGAAAGTCTGGCCTCGGTATAACGCATGGCTGCGGGTGGATCTCCGTCTATCGAGCCAAAGTTGCCTTGACCATCCACCCTGTCTCTTATACACATCT
>DGDP01000084.1 GCA_002385485.1 Acetomicrobium sp. UBA3949
AGATGTGTATAAGAGACAGATGTTAACCTCTCTGCCTTTCTTGCCAAAGAAGGTTACCATACGGTGGTCATCAATCCGCTCCTCATCTCCAACTTCATGAAGCTCTCTCTTAGAAAAACCAAGACCGATAAGAAGGATGCTTTTGTCATCGCGTGCTTTTTGAACATGTTTCACAGCTCCCTGCAGGAATCCTGCTTCCTTTCGTCCGACTTTCAAGAATTGGCACGGGAGAGGGAAAAGCTCTCCTTTCAAGTTTCTACCCTTAAAAACGACATAGAAAAGCTTCTCGCCGTCACATTCCCAGAACTCCTTAAGGCCACAAATGTCTACTCCAAAGGGATCCTCAACCTCCTTAAAAGTTATCCTTCTGCCTGGATGATAAAGACCCTTTCTGCTTCTGAAGTAGCAAAACTCATCAAGCCAGAAGGCAAAGGAAGACGACCGGATATCTCGCCTGAAAAGATCTTGCCTTTGGCAAGAGATTCCATAGCTTGTATGAGCCCTGCCAGAGAGTTCATCCTCTCTCAAAAAATCTCTCAGCTCCGCTAAAAGAGTAGATAAATACGCTTGTGGCGATGCCTGAGGCAATACCATACTTTTCGTATTCACTGCCCATCTCTTTGTCTATTTTAGGCGCTGTGGCATTTTTACCGGCGATATCTGCGGCGATGACGCTATCGTATTCGCTGCCTATGTGTTTAACAAATTCCATCCTTATTTTCTGGTTTTCAAGGTTAACGAGAGAAGAGTGGATGAGAGGAGACGGTATTTTTCGCCTGTAAAGGTCGGCTATGACTTCCGCTAAAAGCCTTAAAACCCCCCTTGTCCTCTGGAAAGTGGAGAACGACCCCCAGCGCTCGTAGAGGACGTCGATAAGCTCGGGATGAAAGGGATAGGCGTGTTCTATTCGGTCTCGATACTCGATTTCTCTTACTTCTGACGGCACGTCTGGGCCGAGTTTTTGATAAAGATCAAAATAGCCTTGGGCGACTTCCTTTATCGTTTTCTCGTCTCCAAAATCCTCAAACAGCCTCTTTCGTATCACTTCGTAAATCTCGATGCCTTCTACGGGCGTGTAAACAGCTTCGACTCTTCTGCCGTATATCCTTTGCAGTTCGTTGAGCGCCCGTTCGCCCGCCTCGCCATAGGGCACGCTTGAAGGGAGGGTGCAGACGAGGCAAACGTTGTCTTTTGACTTAACTGTCTCGGTTAGTTCGTGCGAGAAGGCGGAAATCTGGCCTGCAAAGTCTTTCGCTTTAACAGCATATTCGACGAGTTCGTCCATCAAAATGAGCACAGGGCCTTTTCCTCTCCTGGAGCACCTGCCGCATCTCCTCCACCAGCCGCCTGTCCCTTTCCTCCAACAACCGGTCGCGCTCGGCCTCGGCCCTTCGCCTTTCCTCCTCCTGTCTGTCCAGCAGCTCTCTGGTGGCCGCAAGCTTCTGCCGTAGTTCCCCCAGTTCCTCCTTTAACCCCTCCCCAACCCCTGCCCACTGCTTGGATAGGGTCTCCTCCACCCCTTTGACCAGGGTGGCCACAGAGAGCCCTCCATACTTCTGGTCATTTGGGCAAGGGTGTTGAAGCCTCCTCCAGGGCCTGCCTTATGGCTTGGGCCAGCCACTCCCTGGGCACCGTTACCCCTTGCTGCTCCGTGGGTTGGGGGCGACGACGGTGACTGGCGCCGGGTTCTCCCGCCTGGCCCGCTCAAGCCCCTCCCGAGCGACCACGTATTCCGGCCCGTAGGGCCCTCTCTTATGACGGCCCGCAGCCGGCCAGTCTTGACCCAGCGCCGAGCCGTGGAGAGACTTATCCCGAGGGCCTCGGTCGCCTCTTTCAAGCTCAGCTCCAACCCTGTCCAACCCCTTGTCACGTGGATAGGGGTTTGATGGAGGGTGTCTACCCATACCCCTCGTCATACCCCTATCCACTGGTGGAGAGGGTGTCCACCGTCCATTGTCATGCCGCTGGTTATGTAGGTTAGCTACAGCTCTTAGCCCCGAACCTTGAATTGGCTAATATAGTTTCGCTGCGTTAATTAGCAGGTTGTAGGTAAACCAGCCGTCCCCGGTGATGAAGAATTGCGGTTTTGCCGTCGCTGCGTCCCGCTGGATCCCAACCCCATCCGAATACGGCATAAACGAAACTACTTTGTCTAGGCGCACCCGAAAAGTTTTTGTGTGACCCTGGAAATAGAGGTGTTTTGTTGTCACCGCAAGGATCCCTGTATCTACATGCACCCTTTCGGTGGTTTTCACCGGCTGTCCTCGGAAAGAACCAACTCGGTAATATACCCCCTTGGCAATCCGGAAACTCACCCCGTGGCTCCCGCCCACGTATTGCCGGCGGGTTTTTTCTTCGTAGTAAGCTACGTTGTTAAAGGCCCAGATTAAGACCTCGTCTTTTTGAAAGTTAAACGGTAACCCCCCTACTGGATGGAAGCGGGAAGGAACTTTCCCCTCCATAAGTTCGCGTAGCACCGCACCCTTTACGAACTGAGTGTAAGTGCCGTTTTTGTCCAAGTCCTCCTGGGTGAGGGCAAAGTGCTTGGCAAACTGATTAAGCCGGGCTTCTTCTTGGGAATCCAGATTGCCATCTTCTATGAAGTGGTTTACCGCTTGTTCCCAGCCAGCAATTAACGCTTCTCGCACTTGATCGGGCGATATAAAACTGCCTTTGGCTATTTCAACAAGCCGGTCACTAAGTTTTTCTAGAAGGCCTTCGGGGCCTTCTCCTAATGCTGTAGTTTTGGCCAAGTTAACCATTTCGGCCCAACCTTGGTTTCGCTTTTCCGCGCACTCCCAGTGCTTGTTACGCAAAAGTCCGGCCGGTTTTCCGCAGTAAATGCATGTGCCCATAAAAATTCACCCCTGGCCAATAAAATTTTTACCTACCCATAAGCCTCCTGCCTATGTCTTATCCGGAAGAATGTACTAAGATAAAATGCATGCAGGACGAACTAGAGAAACTCGCCTGTACCCCAAATCCTGTCGGGCCGACAGGATTTAATCCTGCTGCTAAACTTCCATACGGCTTGGAAGTCCACCACGTGCGGCAGGCCATGGAAAGTTTCGTCGATTTTCTGGGCTTTCTCAACCGGCAACTATACAACAAGGGTCTACCCCGCATAGAGTCCATGCTAATGCCTGCTAACTTCAGCAGTATAGTTGGGGAGTTCATGAAAGTCAATATTCCGGTTTTCCTCAAAAATAATCTCTTCGAAATCACATTGTTTCCCCACAATTGACGAAAAGGGTAACCACTCCGACAATCCCTTTTGGACGAAATTTCTTTCAAGGGGGTGAACCGCCCCGGCTTTCCCGGAGGCTTCTTTATTTGAGTCCAGTCATAACGGCTGGGGTCTCCTGGAGATCGTAATACTTTTCCTTTAAAGCTTGAGGTGCGGAATATTTCTTATAGCTCCAAGGAGCCTGCTGTTATTAAACCAGTTCACCCACTCCAATGTGGCAAATTCGACATCCCTGAGATTATGCCACGGTCCACGTTGAGTGATGGCCTCGGTCTTGTAAAGGCCGATTACGGATTCAGCCAAGGCATTGTCGTAAGGGTCTCCTACACTGCCCACGGTAGGCTTCATTCCTGCTTCGCGCAGCCTTTCCGTGTAGCGTATGGAAAGGTACCCAAGACCCATGGTCGCTCGAGGTGAATCAACCCTTTCGTATCCCTCCTGGCATATAGAGCCTGTTCTAAGGCGTCGAGCACGAGGTCCGTCTTTAAAGACCTCAAGAATTTGCCAACCTACGATGAATCGGGCAAAGGTGTCTATGACGAGTGCAGCATATACAAACCCACTACGTACAGCAACATACGTTAGATCTGCCACCCACAATTGGTTAGGGCGAAGTGCAGTGAAGTTCTTTCCAACCAAATCTGCAGTTCTATTGGCAGATTCATCAGGGATCGTAGTCCTTATCTTCCTGCCACGAACGACACTTTTTGAGCCCATGTCTTTCATCAGGCGCTCCACAAGTACACCTGAGGCACTTTAATGCCCTCTCGGTCAAGAGGTCTGCCATACTTTCCTAGCTTTCGTAGACTCAGGAATTCCTCCTATACCATTTTGATCTCTTCTTTAAGCTAGACGTCAAGCTTTACTCGAGGCAAACATTGATCTGGATTCATTTGACGACGCTTTCTTTCGCAAGTATTCGACGAAGCGATCTGTAATGCTTGAGCAAATCGGCTCGACTCCGTAATCTGTCTTTAAGTACGTCGATAAAGGCGACCATTACTTCCGCAAGGCGATGCGAGCGTCACTTAGTGCGAAAAAAGTTGCTGTTTTGCGTATGATTTCGTTGGCACGGCGCAAGCTTAGGTTATCTTAGCTCCAACTCCTTCATGCGATCACGTTCCGCGCTGGTCATTCCGGGACGTATCCCTTGGCTTCGCTTCAGCCTGCCTGATCCACGTAATTTAAGGGTTTCAGGTATACAACCAATCTTAGGGGCTATGGAGCTAATAGCAGTCCACCCTAGAAGGGTATTCCTTCTCATGCTCAAATACCATACGAACCGCCCGTTCCTTTACCTCTTGTGAGTATCTGATTTGGTTTTTGAGACTTCCTCCTCTTGAAGAATTTTACTCTCCGGAAAAAGCGGGGCGGTTCACCCATTTTTCCTGTAAAAGTGGAGGTGTGAGCCGTTTCGATAACTACAAAAAGCTCATCGCTTACGCAGGGCTTGATCCTACTGTCCATCAGTCCGGCAGATATGCAGGACAGAGCAAGATATCCAAGAGGGGGAATAGACATCTTAGGCGGGTAGTCTGGCTCATGGCCGTAATGGTGGCAAGGCACAATAAAACGTTCAGGGAATACTACCTCAAGAAACGCGAGGAAGGATTCTCCTACAAAAAGGCAATCATGTCCGTCGCCCATAAACTCATCAGGGTGATCTTTGCCATGCTCACTCATAAGGTCTATTTTTCCCCCAAGGTCAATTCCTTATAGTTGACTCCTTAAAAATGCTTCATACCGCAGTCTATCCGTCCAGGCCAAAGACGACCTTTAGGGCCTCGTCGATCTTTGACATCACGTCTTCTTCAAGCTCGCCGCGCACCCTGACAAGGCGCTCGGCGTAATCGACGGGCCTGGTCTGCAGGCAGTCAGCGACGGACTTTTTGGTCAGCCCGTTTCGGGGGGTCGGATCTATTTCAACGTTTGTGATGATCCTGGCCTTCTTTTCGCTCCAGGCCGTTACGGGCACCACCTGAATAACGGGAACGCGCTCGTTGTAAACGTCGTTGGTAACGACCACGCAGGGGCGAATTTTCCCCGTCTCGGAGCCCTTCGTGGGATCAAGGTCGATGTCTATCACCATCCCCCGTTTTAACACGCTCATGATGGCCACTCCGCGGTGTTTGCCTTCATCCATTCTCGGGATTCGGCGTCCTCTTCGTAAACTTGGGCGTAAAGGGCCGCCGATTCGCGCAAACGTCGATTGGTCATATCCTTCACATATAGATCAAGGGCAAAACGAACCATTTCGCTTTTGCCCTTGAATCCGAAGCGCTTGAACTGTTCAAGCAATTTGACGTGCGATTCATCGAGTCCGACCTTGACCTGTTTCATGTGAACCCTCCTCTAGACCCTATAATTGGGCCCAATAAATAGTGCCATTGGCTACTGCTATTATAGGGTCTAGAAAATGGAGGGTCAAGCCGGCAAGTTGCCTCACGAAAAACCTGGACGAAAGGTTTACGATTTCTCCGGGGTCATTGACCCCGGAGGGAGGAAGGCACGGTGAGGCTGACGATAGACCGACTTTCCGAATAGGTCAAGAAGCTTGATCGGGTTATCGCGGATATGACAGAGGACGACGAGGTAGTGCAGCTGATCAAGACAATACCGGGAGCGGAGTTAATCAGCTGCAGCAACGATCCGGGCGTTTACCGACGATATCCGGCGGCAGCGAAGTACGCGGCATATGTCGGGCTGGTCCCATGTGTGCCGCCCCGTAACTCTCCGCCGGGAAGGTTATCCATTGATGACTCGAAGCAGGAACATTATAACGGCTATGACCAGGAGAACATGGATCAGGCCCCCCATGGTGTTCGATGTCACAAGTCCTAAAAGCCATAGGACGATCAAAACTACAGCAATTGTTGTCAACATTCCGTTCACCTCACTATTTTCGATCCTCCCTTGCGGAAGGAATAGGATCCCCCCAAACCTATTGCACCCTTGTAGAAATTAGGATGATCACGACTCCATGGGATCCTTTCACCATGTCAGCCATGGTACCGACATCTTCCTGGCCGGACATTCCCCGAACAACTTAACGAAAAAGGAGTCATCGTTTCCCCGAAATTATATATGTTTTTTATATCACGAATATCTTATTTTGACAATAGGGCAAACTTTCAAAATAATAAAATTTTCTGCATGAAAATTCCGCGTGAGCTCGCCGGGAATTCACAACCGAGACACGTGACGACCCCACCTGGTACGCCTGGCGACCCCCACCTGTTTGCCTGGAGACCCCCACCGGTTCGCCTGGCAACCCCTAACTATACTTAATATAACTAGATCCAGGGGAACTATTTGTGTCCACCACGCTTTTTTCTCTGTAAAACTTTTTATTTTAATAAAACATAAAAGCGCCTGTCCCTCGGACCGTCGAACTCGCAGAAAAATACGCCCTGCCAGGTGCCGAGGACAAGGCAGCCTTCATGAACGGGTATGGTTTGCGATGCTCCAAGCAGGCTTGATTTTATGTGGGCGTCGGAGTTGCCTTCGAGGTGGGAGTAGTCGCAATGCTTGGGAACCAATACCTTAAGCTGCTTTAATATGTCTTGCCTTACGTCAGGATCGGCGTGCTCGTTTACCGTCACGGCCGCCGTCGTATGGGGGACGTAAACCACACATAAGCCCTCCTTTATGCCTGAAAAGCTTACGTCCTCTTCCACCGTACGCGTAATGTCTATCAGCTCCTCGCGAGCCTTGGTGCGCAAAGTATGAGCCATAAACACCTGAAACACCTCCCATTGCTCATTCGTACCGAAGTGCATCTATGGGGTTTAAAAGCGAAGCCTTGTAGGCGGGGTACAAGCCGAAGACGATGCCGACCAATGCGGAAAATCCGAAGGACAAGGCAACGGAGCCCGGAAGCACAACGGTCTGCCAGTTGAAGGCTTGCGACAGCACGTAAGACAGAAGCGCCCCAAGGAAGACCCCCACCGCTCCGCCCGTCATGGAAAGCATACCCGACTCCGCCAGAAATTGAAGCATTATGTCCTTTGAAGTCGCGCCGACGGCCATGCGGATGCCTATCTCCCTGGTGCGCTCGGTGACCGAAACGAGCATTACATTCATTATGCCGATGCCGCCCACCAGCAGTGATACCGATGCTATGGAGCCCAAAAGAAGGGACATCACCTTCATGGACTCTTGGGCTGCTTCCATGGCCTGCTGCATGTTTCTCACGGTGAAATCGTCGTCCTGTGGATTTGATATCTTGTGGCGCTGTCTCAACAGCAGGGTCACCTCTTCCTGGGCCCTGTCTATTAGATCTTCTGACTTGACCTTTACCGTTATGGAAGAGACCATATCTGGTCTTGGCATGCCAAAGAGCCTCTTCTGCGCCGTCGTTACGGGCACCATGACTACGTCGTCCTGATCCCTGCCCCAGCTAGACTCGCCCTTGGGCTCAAGCACACCTATCACCTGAAAGGGTATGTTTTTTATCCTGATCGTCTCGCCCACGGGGTCGGAATAGCCAAAAAGCTCTTGTGCCACGGTCGTCCCAAGTATGGCCACCTTAGCGGCGCTTCTTATGTCCTGCTCCGTGAAGGGACGCCCCAGCTTCAGCTGCCAGTCGTTGACCACAAATACTCCTTCAGTAACGCCTGAAATTTGGGTTGACCAGTTTTGGTTTCCGTAGACCACCTGAGCCACCCCTGAGTATTGGGCCAGCACTTCTTCGATGGATGGACATTCCTCTTTTATTGCTGTGGCGTCGCTTAAAGTCAGCGAGGGGGTGCTGCCGGCGCCCATACGGATGCCTCCCGAGGTTACCGTCCCGGGCCGTATCGTAAGCAGATTGCTTCCCATGCTGGACATGACGCTTTTTATCTGTAAAGTAGCGCCCGCACCCAGCGCAAGCATAGCTATGACCGCCCCAACGCCTATGACTATGCCTAGCATGGCAAGGCCCGAGCGCATCTTGTTTGAAACTATGGCCCTGAAGGAAACACGACAGGTCTCGATAAAGGATATCATTCGACATCCACCCAACTTTCGACTTTTTCCTTCGACCCGTCGCTCGATATCAGGCCATCTAAAACACCTATGACCCTCTTTCCGTAGCTTGCGATGTTGCTGTCGTGAGTCACGAGCACCACAGTTATGCCCCGTTTTTCGTTCAAACTCACCAACATCTCCATTACCTGAGCACCGGTCTTGGAATCCAGGCTTCCCGTCGGCTCGTCGGCCAAAAGAAGGGGGGCATCGTTCACCAGCGCCCTAGCTATGGCCACTCTCTGCTGCTGACCTCCCGAGAGCTGATTCGGCCTGTGATCGGCCCAATCAAGCAAACCCACCAGCTCCAGCGCCTCGCCGGCCTTCCGCTTTCGCTCTGCCTTTGGAAGTCCCGCGTAGAGCATGGGAAGCTCCACGTTTTCCATGGCATTCATCCTGGGAAGGAGGTTAAACCCCTGAAATATGAAGCCAATCTTTGCGTTTCTGACGCGGGCCAGCTCATCTCTCGTCATGTCGGTGATCTCCCTGCTGTCCAGAAGGTAGGAGCCGGACGTGGGTACGTCTAGAGCTCCCAATATGTGCATGAGGGTTGATTTGCCCGACCCCGAAGGACCCATTATTATCACGAATTCTCCCTTTTCGATAAAAAAGGAAACCCCCTTCAGGGCCTCGAACTCCACGCCGTCCATCCTGTAAACCTTTCGTACGTCTTTCACCTCTATTAACGCCATTTCCGACCCATCTCCCTAGAAGGGAAATCTCCTTGCGCTTGCCCTTCCCTTTGTGGAGCCCGCTTCCTCACCGATTATGACGCGATCGCCCTCTTTAAGATCGTCGCTTTTTATCTCCACGTAAGCTCCGTCGGTTATTCCCGTCTCTACCTGTACGGGAAGGGGGCGTCCCTCCTCCAGCACCCAAAGGACCCGGCCTCGCAGAAGCTCTCCTTCGTAAGCGGAAGGCCTGTACCTGAAGGCAGCGCTCGGCACGGCCAGGACGTTCTCCTTTTTATCGGTAATTATGGTCACGTTTGCCGTCATGCCGGGTTTTAACATCAAATCGGGATTGGACACGTCGATAATCACAGGATAGGTTACCACGTTTTCGACGACGCTCGATGCTATCCTCACCTGCTTTATCCTGCCCGAAAAGACGGCGTTGGGGTAGGCATCGACTGTGAAGGTCACCTCCAGTCCCTCTCTCACGTTTCCTATGTCGGCTTCGTCCACGTTGGTCTCTATCTGCATCTTGGTGAGGTCTTGAGCTATGGTAAAAAGCGTAGGCGTCTGAAAGCTCGCCGCCACAGTCTGCCCTGCGTCCACGTCGCGGGAGACCACTATGCCATCGACGGGAGAGTAGATCCTGGTGTAGCCGAGGTCGGTCTCGACCTTCTTCAATGAAGCCTGAGCCTGAAGGACGTTCGCATCGGCCTCGCTCACGCCTGCCACTGCAAGGTCGTAGTTGGTCTGGGCAGAATCGAGGTCGCTCCTTGCGATTAAGTCCCTCTCCCAGAGCATCTTCTGGCGGTCGAGGTTTCTTTTCGCATCGGCAAGGGTGGCCTGTGCCCTCTGCAGCCCAGCCTTTGCCTGCATGAGGTTGGCCTTTGCCTGCTCCACCTGAGCTTCAAAGGTGGTGGGATCTATGAGGGCTATTATCTGCCCTTTATTCACGATGGAGTTGTAATCTGCATAGATTTCCCTTATAGTCCCGGAGACCTGAGTTCCCACTTCTACGGTCGTCACCGCCGAAACGTTTCCTATGGCAGTCACGAAAGAAGAGATATCGCGCCTTTCGACGGGCGCCATATCGTAGTTTACGCCCTCCTTCCTGCTAAAAACCCCCCTGCCAAAGACAGCGAAAAGCACCGCTCCTATGACGAGGACAAATAACATCTTCTTTTTCACGGCAAATTCTCTCCCATCGCACTTTTAAGCGTAATTTCGGCCATCCTGTAATCGTAAAGGGCCTGAACGTAATTTCTCCTGGCGTCGTTTAAAGCCACCGTGGCATCCGTAACCTCGATGGGGCTTCCAACTCCCGCCTGATATCTTCCAAGGGCTAGCTCCAGGTTTTCCTCCGCCTGCCTGACCATTAGCCTGGACACTTCCACGCTTTCGCCGTATTCGATCAAGGAAAGATAACCCTCTTCGATTTCGAGGGAGATGTCGTTTCTCAAGGATGAAGTGGCCAACTTAACTTCCTCCAGGTTGGCGGCCGCTTCCTTCGTCTGATATTCCACGAGATGCCCGTCGAAAAGGGGAATGCTCATGGTCACGCCGAAGTTCCATCCCTCATCCAGGGGAAAGTTTTCGCCTTCAAAGTTGTATGCTGCGTAGGCCGAAAGAGTCGGAGAATCGCCTCTGGCTGCAAGCTCCAGTGATTTTTGTGCCGTGACCTCGCCGGTTTCCTGAGCCTTGAGGTCCGGCCTGTTTTCAAAAGCCCTCGCCAGCGCCTCCTGTTTCGTTATATCGTAGGCCTTGAAGTCCATGTCGTCGGCTATGTCATAGGAGAGCGTGTCGGCAAAGCCCATGGCGTTGCTCAAGGTCTTCCACGCTATCTCAAGCGAGGATCTGGCCTTTATTAGCTCGAGGCGGGCGTTGCTCAAATCCACCTGCGCCTTCGTTACGTCGAAGCGGGGCGCCGTGCCTGCCTCGTAAAAGCCCTGAGCCTGCCTTAAGTGTTCCTCAAACTGTCTCACAGTATCCTCGGCCACAGAGACGTTTCTCTTAGCAGCCAGCACCCCATAGTAGGCCTCCGAGACGCCGTAGGCAATATTTCTTTTCGTATTGTCCGCCTCAAATCCTGTCGCCGTGACGTTTTCTCTCTCAATGCCTATCTTCCTTTCCCGCTGACCGAAGTCGGTTATAACTTGAGATAGGGAGATGTCACTGGAGTAATTTGAGCGGGTGCTTCCGCCTGACGGAGAGCTTCTCGAGTAGTTGGTGGATGCGGACAGCTCGGGGTAATTTTGCGACATTGCCTGGCCAACCCTGCTTTCCTGGGCTTCAACCTTCTTTTGAGCGCCCATGACGTCGGGATGGGCCTGAAGGGCTATCTCTATGCATTGCTCCAAGCTTAAAAGATCGCCCTCTTGTATCATTGAGGTCTCGGCCTGAGAAGGCAAGGGTCCGAATAAAGCTGCCGAATAAATAAAAATTGACGCCAAGGTTAATTTAGTTCGGGCCTTCAAATGTGTTTTGCTCCTTTCTATCTTTTTCTGTAATTTTATTTTAATATTTATGCAATGCAATCCGTACTTACGCCTACGCCTGTTTTAACATTAAAGTCCTGTTAAGGCCACTGAATTCTATAAAAAGGAGTGATGTAGGGTTGGACATAATGTCATTGCTGGGTAAAAGGGTCACCGAGAGGATCAAGCCTTCCGCCATCACGGAGATGATGATACTCGTAAAGAAACACAAGGCAATTTCGCTGACGGCGGGCGAGCCCTCGAGCGAGATGTATCCCGTAGATCTGCTGCGGGAGACCATAGAGAGGGCTTTGAGGGATCCCGGAATCCTCAGTTACTATCCCCTTTCCACGGGGATAACGGAGCTTAGGGAATGGATAGCCGAATGGATGAAGGAAGACGGACTTTTGCCGCAAAGCTACGGCGGGGAAAACGTGATAATGACTAACGGGTCGCAGGACGGGCTTAACCTCGTTTCCGAGGCCTTCATAGAGCCGGGCGACACGGTGCTGGTCGAAAATCCCACCTATCCGGAGGCCCTTCTTGCCTTCGGCAAGGAGGGGGCAAGGTTTGTAAGCGTCCCCGTCGACAAGGACGGCCCTATAGTCGAGGAAATGGAAAAAGTCTTATCTCAAAACAAGGTTAAACTCTTTTACACGATAGTGAACTTCCAAAATCCCTCGGGGTGTGTGACGACGGAGGAACGCAAGAAAAGGATATTGGAGCTGGCATCGCGGTACGGTTTTTTGATCATAGAAGACGATCCCTACAGATACCTCAGGTACGAGGGGGAACACGAAGGGTCTTATATCGGCCTCGCCCAAGAAGAGGACAGGGTCATATATCTTGGAAGTTTCTCGAAGATCATAGCGCCAGGCATAAGGTGCGGATATATGGTACTTCCCTCGAAGATAGTCGGACCCATGGGAGAGCTGATTTTGGCGACGAAGCTGTCCCTTCCAGCATTTCTGCAGAGGGCAACCTGGGAGCTGTTGCGAAATATCGACATGAAAGCCCACCTTGCCAAGCTGGCCGATACCTACAGGACGAGAAGGGACGCTCTTCATCGCTTTTTGCAGGAAAAGGCGGTGCCTCAGGGCATGACCTACGACCTGCCCAAGGGAGGGTTTTTCATCTGGGCCCGCGTGCCGTGGCTGAAGGACTGCTTCGACTTTGCCAAATTTGCGGTGCTTGAAGAAAAGGTGGGAGTCGTGCCGGGGGCTGCCTTTTATCCCGACGTCTTGACTGCCGACAGATCCACCTTGAGGCTTTCCTTCGCGAAGGTCCCGCCAGAAACTGCCGAAGAGGCGGGCGAAAGGCTTGGGAGGGCTTTGGCCAGATATAAAGAAACCAGATAAAAAGACAAGGATACGAAGTTGGCCTCAAAGCATATGTTCGGCTTTGGGGCTAACTTTTTTCAGTTTAAGAAACAGGATGCCATACCGATATTTCAACTACCCGAGATGCCTGTAAGCCTGCCCGCGCGGTTGCACGGCTATTACAATTACCGCATTAGCGGAGTTATCTATTGTATAAAGTATCCGCCACCCGCCGACGCGGGACGAGCGCAGCCCTTCCATATCCGTCAACGGCTTGCTTAACCGCGGATCGAGCGGATCATCGGACAGTTCGTGCAGCCGACTGCGGATACGTTTTTCAAGTTTAGAGTCCATGCGGTCTAAAGTTTTTAAGGCTTCGCGGGAAAGCCTTACTTCATAATTCACAGTCTTCTGTCTTGCTCGTACTCTTCCAGCGTCACATACCTGCCGGCTTTGATGTCTTCCAGGCCGCGTTTTACAGCTTCAAGGTCATCCCTGCTCAACTTCTCTTCATCGTCATTGTTTGTCTTTAAAAATGCCTTTAGGTCGCTTTCTCTAATCCGCCATACGCTGCCCACTTTGATTCCTTTTAATTTTCCCTGCCAAAGCCATTTTTTTATCGTCACAGGCGAAAGCGAAAGGATTTCGGCTGCGTCCTTTGGCGTAAGCAGCTTTTCCATTTCTATCACTTCCTAATGGTTCCTATTTATTATTAATAATTACCATTCCTGCCTACAGCAATATAATACCATATATTAAATTCTATGTCATCTTTTTTCATATCAATACGAACAATCAAAGTGGACCGACCTCGGACGTTTAATTTAACATTTGTGCATTTTAGTGTAAAATTATATGCGTAACTGTGTCTTGATCACAAAAATGAAAAGGGGGAGAGCACATTGAGAGTAACCCTAACAGCGATCAAGGCCGACATAGGAAGCATTGGAGGGCACATTCGCCCCAGTGTTTCGCTGCTCAAGGAGGTGGAAAGGTCGCTTCAGCCTCATCTGGGCAGTGATGTCATCGATTTCCGCCTTTCCTACACGGGAGACGACATCGCCATATTGATGACCCACACTCACGGCACGGACAACCCACTCATCCACCAGATAGCCTGGGACGCCTTCAAGGCTGCCGCCGACGTGGCAAAGAAAGAGGGCCTCTATGGTGCGGGGCAGGACCTGCTGAAGGATGCCTTCTCCGGCAACATAAGGGGGCTTGGCCCCGGCATCGCCGAGATGGAGTTCAAGGAAAGAAAAAGCGAGCCTTTCCTGCTTTTTGCCGCCGACAAGACCGACCCAGGAGCTTTCAACCTGCCGCTTTACCTTGCCTTTTGCGATCCCATGTACTGCAGCGGGCTGCTTCTTTCGCCGAACATGTTCAAGGGGTTCAAGTTTGAGATCATGGACGTCTCATACACCGAGGGCGACAAAGTAATAGCTCTCGTTGCCCCCGAGGAGCTCTACGACATCGCGGCGCTGCTTCGGGATCCGGAGCGTTACGTTGTAAAAGCTGTTTATTCAAGGACAACAGGGGAGATAGCGGCCGTCGCCAGCACAACAAGGCTTCACAACATAGCCGGCAAATACGTGGGGAAAGACGATCCCATCCTTTTAGTCAGGGTCCAGGGCAGTTTTCCTGCCACGGGAGAGATTCTTGAGCCTTACGCGCTGGTACCTTACGTAGGCGGCTTCATGAGGGGCAGTCACCAGGGGCCTCTCATGCCCGTCAAGCGAAACAGCTCCGTGTCCTTCTTCGACGGCCCGCCAATCGTAAGCTGCACCGCCTACTGCGTCAAGGAGGGCAAGCTGTCCGAGGAAGCCGACGCCTTTGACCATCCCTTCTGGGATTATGTGAGGGAGATAGCCTCGAAAAAGGCAATAGAGCTGCGCAGGCAAGGATTCTACGGAAATGCCATGCTGCCCTACGGGGAACTCGAGTACGGCGGCATAGTCGAAAGGCTCAAGGCCTTGGAAGGCAAGTTCGAGATCAGGCATTAACTGCAATCCGGGCGGGAGAAAGTCTTCCGTCCGGATAATTTTAATTCATAAGAGGAGGAAAAGGGTTATGTCAAAGAAATCACGTCTCGATTTCATGAAGATGAAGGAAAAGGGAGAGCCCGTAGCATGGATAACAGCTTACGACTTTCCCACGGCATCCTTTGCCGAACAGGCAGGGATGGACATGATCTTGGTAGGAGACAGCTTAGGGATGGTATTGCTGGGCTACAAGGGGACCATACCCGTGACGATGGAAGAATGCATCACCTGCTGTAAGGCAGTACGAAGAGGTGCTCCTAATACCTTTTGCATAGGCGATATGCCCTTCATGTCATACCAGATATCCGACGAAGACGCCGTGTATAACGCAGGAAGGTTTTTAAAGGAAGCCGACATGGACGCCGTGAAACTTGAAGGCGGAAGAAGGGTCATAACGAGGATAAAGGCCATTGCCGACGCAGGGATCTTGGTCATGGGACATATCGGTCTTACTCCTCAAAGCTCAGGAGTACTTGGGGGATTTAAAGCACAGGGCAGAGACCCCAAAAGCGCCAGAGACCTAATAATGGACGCCCGAGCCATAGAGGAAGCCGGAGCTTTCGCCCTACTTCTTGAGGCGGTACCGCCAGAACTAACCGAATTCATAACAAAAGACCTTTCCATACCCGTTTACTCCATAGGAGCAGGAGCTCCCTGCGACGGACAGCTTCTCATATGCGGAGACATGCTAGGGTTATTCCAGGCCTTCACTCCCAAGTTCGTAAAGAAGTACGCAAATGTTGCGGAAGTTGAGACAAATGCCTTCAAGGCTTTCATAGAGGACGTCAAGACGGGCAAATTTCCGGAGGATCAGCACTGCTACCACATACTGCCCGAGACGGCTGAGGAATATCAGAAGATGCTTGAAGAGTTAAGAAGATAGAAGTCATAAAAGAAGCAAAATTAGAGATAGGGAGGTAGCTTTCATGAGTTGCGGAGAAATGTTGTGTCAGGAGGCGTTAAAGGGTTTGAACTGCTACTTGGCAAACTCCGAGAGCAAGCTAGTGAGAGATATAGCCAACGTCATAAAAAAATACGGTTCGCCCTGCGAGATAAACGAAAGGGCCTGCGAGGCGAGGAAGGTCTCCAACCTTCTCCAGCGCTTGAGCAGGATAAATTCGCCTTACCTCAAGGACCTGGAATGGCTCATGGAACAAAAGGAAAAGAGGGCCTTCGTGTCCATAAGCGAGTTTCGGGCAAAGGTGTTGGGCGAAAAGGCCTCATCGATGCAGTTCGACGAGTCAACTGCCGTCACCCTTGAGATTAGCGCCCTTCAATACTTCCCCTGGTTCATAAGCGAGGCAAAAAGGGCTATCGAAAAGCGCGAGCTAATGCCAGGACGTTTCATTAGGGTAAGAAACATGAAGGAGCAGGAGCAGGATAAGGGCGACATCATGGCCGTCGCAGCCGCTGCCCAGATAGCCGGGGCGAGCTGGGTCGAGACCCTGGACACAAAGGGAACGGACGGATCCAACATTCACCTGGGGGGACCGCAGACGCTCACGGGCTACTTCACGGGCGTGGGTCAGCCCAACGACCACCCTGTTCAATGGGTGGACGAATACTTATATTACGCTACCAACTACGGAGTCCGTGAGGTCTTAAACATCAACCCCGGTTCGGTGCTGGCTGGGCTGATACTCTACAGGTTGGGAGTAGACATAAAATTCAAGATCTCCGTCTTCATGGGAACGGACAACCCCTACTACCTCTTTATCATATTCGCCCTTGCGAAGCTGCTGGCCCGAGAGGACGGATCCACTGCCCTGTCGGGGATAAATCTTGCAAACTCCGTAAACGTAAAGACCTTCCTAGACATGGCCAGGATGCGAAGGGAGATGGGCCTCGAGGATAAGGTAAGGATAGAACACCACATAACGGAGGCTTATAAAAGCATCATCATACAGCCCTACTGCCGCAGGGAGGACCTGCTCATCGCCGTCGAGCAGGGGATACCAAACATATCTGCCAAACACGAAGGCGGCGATCCGGAAGACGAGGAAAAGCTCGATCATCCTTCCGACATACTCGACTACTTCAGGGCTAAGGCCGAGGTTGAGGAGGCCGGAGACCTCAAAAAGTTGGAGCAAAACTATATCTACAAGCACATCGCCTTGAACCGCACGGCCGAGGAGCTCACCAAGAGAGGATTTTCCTTCGTAGCCGCCACGGGATTGCACTCGAGGTAATTTAAAAAGCGCCGCCAGCTAACATAAAAACCCTACCCTTTAAAGGGTAGGGTTTTTATGTTAGGCATTTTCAGGTTTTATTTGGCCACCACTTCGGTGGCAGGGATCGCCTTCGGTTCTGTCTCTGAAAAGCCCTTCACCAATACAGGAATGATGATAAGAGGAATAGCAAGCACCCCAAGGGTGCCGTAACCTTTGGAGATCAACGGAAGAAGGCCAAAAAGCGCAATAGCCCACGTTACCGCCACATATACCAGTGAGGACATGATGTGCGTGGCCCTGGCTCCCTTAGCCGTAGCCTTGTCGCCTAAACGCTCCTGCAGCGCCACAACGATCCTTTTAGCTCCACCGTAAACGCAACTGACCCCCGTAGATATGACAGCCAAAAGTATGAGCCCCGATACTATTCCACCGGCTGCCCCCTCTCCGACTGAGTGGCGGGCTATGTAAATGATGGGAACCACTTCGTTGTTTATGGCAGGATAATGTGTCAATGCCCCCGCAGTTGCCAGCCATAAAATGACAGCATTTACGATAAAACCGTAAAGAGAAGCTCTAAAGACATCTTGTTTTGTTTTAAGCACATCGGCAACAGATACAAAAGCCCCTATGAGGCAAACCTGAAAGCCCGCATAGGTAATCGCTTTCCATACGGCTCCTCCTGCTCCCTTGGGAGAAGGGGCTTGAAGAATTACCTGTTTTAATAGCGGGAAATTTACCACAAGGTTAGTGGCATAGACTGCCACCATACCGCCTATTATCAAAACGGCCATAACCGTCGCGGCGCGTCTTACCACCTCTGCGCCAAATATGGTAAGCAAAAGTATTAAAACCGCAATTATAATGGTATTTAAGACATAGGGAGAGCCGAAAAGCTCCTTCAGAACCGACCCTCCCGTTGCAAAGGCTACGGATGTGGCAGTAAGCAGGATCAGGTTGTACATTATGGAGTTTGCCGTCCCGAAAACAACACTGTAACGTCCGTAAAACTTCTTCCCCCAGGAATGATAGTCGAAGGCCTGATGAACGACCGAGCCCTTCCAGGCGAAATAATAGACAAATGCCATTATCGTCAGGGCAATAAAGGGTGTGAATATGGCATACCAGCCATATGATACGTAGAAATCAACCAATTGCCTGCCCGAAGAAAAACCACCGCCAAAATGTGTCGTAAACCATACAAAGGCCAACGAAAGCGCAGCAGCCCTCGTCCCTGTCCCCTTCGTCATATTTCATCACCTCTTACTCTTATCTCTCAGAATAGTATTGCAGATGCTAAAACTATTTAAATCATTCAAAGAGCTTGCCTGGGTTTAAGATCCCGTTGGGGTCGAAGGCCCTTTTTATCCCTCGCATCACCTCCAGCTTGCTTTTTGCCTCGTATTTCATGAAGGTATGCTTCTTTAAGAAACCTACGCCGTGCTCGCCGCTTCCGACTCCTCCCAAGCTTATGGCCACCCCAATGAGCTCCTCGACTATGTTCTCTACAAAATCAGGCCATTCCTCAAGGGGGATGCGGTCGGGCTTGAAAAACAAGGGGTGGATATTGCCGTCGGCGATATGGCCTCCCAGGGCGATCGTAATGTCGTATTTCTTGGCTGCCTCTTCTACGGCCTTAACCATCTCCGATATCTTTGACATAGGCACGACCATGTCTCCGCTAAGGGAAGCGTTGGGATCCACAGCGCGTACGGCCTCTGCGAAGCTTTCCCTCACCTTCCAGATGTTTCGTGACTCCGTGCTGCTTTCGGCTGTGAAGACTTCCATGGCGCCGTGGTCCAAGCAGGTCTCGCCCACTTTTTCGATGTACATATCCAGCTGTTCGGGCGTCTGTCCCTCCACCTGGATTATGAGGAAGGCCTTCGCCTCATCCTGCATGGGAAACGTGGTGTTGTGGTATTGCGTAGCACATTTCGCGGAGAGCTGGTCCATGAACTCGCAGGCCATTAACACCACTCCAGCCCTTAAAATTGCAGCGACTGCCTCGACAGCCTCCTCGATTGATGGGAAGGGCGCCAGAAAGGTGACGGTATCTCCCGGTGCCGGCTCCAGGTTTAATATGGCCTTCGTCACCACTCCGAGCGTCCCCTCGGAGCCTATGATGATTTGAAGCAGGTCGTAGCCCCAGGTCTGCTTTCTTATCCTGCCTCCAAGCTCCATGATCTCTCCTGTGGGTAACACGACCTCTATTCCAAGGACGTGTCGCCTCGTGCTCCCGTATCTGATGACCTTGGCCCCTCCGGCATTGGTGGCGATGTTGCCTCCTATGAAGCTCGTCTCAGTGCTCATGGGGTATCCTGCATACATGAGGCCCTCCTTCAGGACCATTTGGCATAAGTCGTTGGTGACGACACCCGGCTCGACGACGGCGACTCGGTTTATCTTGTCTATCTCAAGCACCCTGTTCATCCTCTCAAGGGAGAGAACTATCCCGCCCTCTATGGGAATGGCACCTCCGGCGATCCCGCTTCCCGCACCCCTTGCCGTAACGGGTATTCTTTCCCTGTTGGCCAATTTCATCACGCTAGATACCTGCTGAGCATTCTCAGGTTTTACCACCACATCCGGCATCCTGGCATAGACCTTGCCCGATTCATCGTAGGAATAGGCCTCTATGGCTGACTCATCTGTTGCTACGTTATCCGGTCCTATAATGTTCTTAAGCTCTGCAATAATTTCTGGTGTAACCTTGTTATAATTTTCTCCCAATGACACCACTCCCTTTCATCTTTATCATAAATTAGTTGCCGATTATAATACTTAATCGTCAATTTTTCCAGTGTTTCAAGAAATTGTAATTGTTTCATTAATGCGCCTTCTTTCTTAAAACAAAACCCCTCCCTGTCGGGAGGGGCGATAAAATCCATTTTCTCTTACTCTCGGTCTTCGTAAACTCCATATTGGTCCCAAGCTCTTTCGAGCTCCTGCAACCGCTTTGTAGTGAGCTCTCCTAAGTTATCGGCCACCTTTAAAAGAACTGCATTGACGAGTCCAACGGGTATTACAAAGGAATCGATGAAGGAAATATGAGAACAGGGCGCATAGACCAAAATATCGGCATGGGGCGCAAGAGGGCTTAAGGGGGAATCCGTTATGGCAGCCGTCTTCTTTCCCAATTCACGTGCTAATGCCAAACACTGAACAGTCCTTTTAGTGTAGCGGGGAAAGCTTATTCCTATAAAGAGGCTATCGCCCCTTGCATTAATGACATTTTCCAGGAACATATCGGCATTCAGCACATGAGTTTCTGGGATAAACCAAGAAAGGTAAGCACTAAAGTAGTAGGCCAGCCCCTTAGCGCTTCTAAGCCCTACGATATTTATGCAAGATGACTCGCATATTGCCCGAGCAAGGTCCTCTATTGGCCTGTCGTCCAGAGTAGCCAGGATATTTATTCCCTTTTGGAGATCCTGACGAAGGACGCTTTGAATAAAGTTGTTTCCCTCGCCTACCGTCTGGTAAAGCTGATGCCTTTCCAAAGCCTTAAGCTGGTCCAACAACGATTCCTGCAAAGCCTCCCTGAACTCCGGGTAACCGGGGAAGCCCAAAGAACAGGCAAACCTTATGACCGTGGCTTCGCTAACTCCGACGACTTTGCCCAATTCAGAGGCGGTAAGGCTAACGGCCTCACGGGCATGTTCCAGGACATAAAGTGCCACCGCTTTCTGGCCTCTGGGCAATTGCTCCATCTTGCTTTGAATTATTTCCCTTAGAGGCAACCAATCATCTCTCCTTGCGACTAATATTAAAGCGGGGCATGACGCTTATTATAATCGCATAATGCCCCGCCTTTTCATTTTACAATTCTCCTATATTTTACTTCAAGCGTCGAACGACAATGGCAACTCCCTGACCGCCGCCAATGCAGGCACTTGCAACTCCCAACTCCTTATCATGATTTTGCAAAGCATAAAGCAAGGTAGTGAGTATCTTAGCCCCCGTAGCTCCGATGGGGTGTCCCAGAGCTATGGCACCGCCGTGGACGTTTAATTTTTCCATATCGAAGGGCATGACGCGGTGGCAGGCTATGACCTGAGCCGCAAAAGCCTCGTTAATTTCTATTAAATCCATATCATCCAGGGACAACCCCGCTCTTTCAAGCGCTTTCGGGATCGCCAAAGTGGGAGACAGGCCAAATCGCTCGGCTTCGAGCGCTACCGCCGCATATCCAAGGATTTCGGCCATGGGCTCCAAACCGTTGGCCTTCGCAAAATCTTCATCTGCTATAACGAGGGCGCTTCCCGCATCGCACAAAGCGGAACTCGAACCGGCAGTGATGGTCCCTCCTTCTTTAAATACGGGCGGAAGCTTGGCCAATGCTTCCATGCTCGTGTCAGGCCGGGGGATCTCGTCCTTATCGATAACTATTTCGCCTTTCTTCCTGTCCTTATAAGACAGAGGAACGATCTCGTCCTTAAAAAGTCCTTCCTCCGTCGCTTTGCAGGCCTTTCTGTGGCTGTTTAAAGAAAATTCGTCCTGTTCTTCTCTCGTGATGTGAAACTCCTCAGCCAAACTTTCGGTGGCTTCTCCCATCAACATCCCTGCAAGGGGACATAAAAAACCGTCCTTTTGAAGCACGTCGAGAGCTTTCTTGTCTCCCATTCTCATGCCCCACCTGGCCTCCGGCAAAATATAGGGGACGTTGGAAGCGCTCTCCATCCCTCCTCCAACTATGACTTTAGCATCGCCCAAACGTATACGGTCGGCGCCGAGCATTATCGTCCTTATGCCCGATCCGCAACGAATGTTGACAGTGAAAGCAGGAATTTTTTGAGGTAACCCGGCTTTGAACATTGCAATCCTGGCAGGATTTGCCCCCACGCCTGCTTGCCAACCGTTACCCATTATAACTTCCTCTATATCCTCTATTGCCACTCCGCTGCGCTTTACAGCCTCTTTGATAGCTATGGCTCCCAGATCCGAAGCCTCAAACCTTGATAATCCGCCGCCGAACTTGCCTCCCGCAGTCCTGCATGCGCTCAGTATAACTACCCTTTTCATGCCTTTTCCTCCTCTGTTCCCTGCATGGTGATGAGAGGATCAGCCACGGTAAAATCGGCCTCAGTAATTGCCCTGATTTCGTCAAGGGTCGTTTCGGGAGCGATCTCCAACAACTTCAATTGCCCTTTTTCTATCGAAAATACGGCATACTCGGTCGCTATCAACTTGACCACACCTTTGGCTGTCAAAGGCAGGGTGCACTTTCTCAATATCTTGGCCTCACCCTTCTTGGTGGTATGCGTCGTGGCGATGATGACCCTGCGCGCTCCAACCACCAAGTCCATGGCACCGCCCATGCCCGGCACGATTTTGCCGGGCACCATCCAGTTCGCAAGATCTCCTTCTTGGCTCACCTGGAGGGCACCTAAAACCGTAGCGTCCACATGCCCTCCTCGAATGAGGCCAAAACTTAAATCGCTGGCCACGAAACAACCTCCGGGCAGTATGGTAAGCGGTCTGCCTCCTGCACCTATGAACCTGAGATCGGATTTGTCCGGTGCCGGTCCTGCGCCAACAGCTCCATTTTCCGTTTGAAAGATAACCCGCACATCTTCGGGGATATAGTCGGAAACTAGGGTAGGTATTCCGATGCCCAGGTTCACAACATCGCCATCGTGAAATTCCCTAGCTATGCGGCGGGCTATCCTTTGTCTAACCATCTCTTCATTAAGTTCTATTGGCATAATAGTTATCCCCCTTTACGACTAATGCATCTATTAAAATTCCCGGGGTCACGATCTCATTGGGATCCAGCTCTCCCACTTCCAGCACGCTGTCCACTTCCGCTACCACATAATCGGCAGCGGTAGCCATTATAGGGTTGAAATTTCTGTTGGTACCAAAATATGTAAGGTTTCCCATTCTGTCTGCTTGATATGCTCTTATTAAGGCTACATTGGCCCTGAGAGGGAGCTCCAGAAGGTACTTCTTTCCATCTATCTCCAGGACCTGCTTTCCTTCCTCCACTACAGTGCCTACTCCCGTTGGAGTAAGTATGCCGCCCAAACCGAAGCCACCTGCTCTTATCCTCTCTACAAAAGTCCCCTGGGGACAGAGTTCCAGTTCCAGCTTCCCCTCCATGTAAAACTGCCCAGTCTTTTTGTTAAGTCCAACGTGGGAAGCAACGACCTTTTTTACCTGTCCATTCGCGACTAATTTCCCATGCCCCACATCTTCGTAAGCAGTGTCGTTCGCTATCAGGGTTAATTCCCCAACGCCGGACTCCACCAATGCGTCGACCAAAGTATAAGGAATGCCTCCGTAATTAAATCCACCTATTATTACGCTCATTCCTGGCTTGATGCATTTCACGGCCTCCGCCGCCGATAAGACAGGCTTTATTACCTTTTTAGCCAAAATATTGCACCTCCCTGCCCCAATGGGCAAATATTTATCCGTATATTTATACGACATATTGCTTTAAGCGAACCTTTTGAAGCAAGAAAACTACCGCGATAACCGTTACGGCCAACAAATTGGCCAATAAAGAAGGATATATTATTCCGAAGGGTAGTATCATAAAAGCGAGTCTTTCGATAATGTTGAGCTTCGAAAGGAAATAGCCCTGTATTCCTGCAGATAAGGCAATGACTGCCAGTATCGCCGTTACACAGCCCAATATGATGTGCAATATGTCTCCCTTTAAAAGCAAGTAAGGATTGTATACGAACATATAGGGGACCAAAAAACCGGCCGCAGCGGTAGCTAACGCAGTAAAACCGGTCTTCATGGGATTAGATTTAGCTATGCCCGAAGCGGCATAGGTAGCCAAAGCAACGGGTGGTGTGACATCTGCCAAAACTCCAAAATAAAGACAAAAAAGGTGAGCCGAAAACATTGGAACGCCCATCTGCGCCAATGCAGGAGCAGCAAGGGTAGAAGTAATAATGTACTGAGCCGTCGTCGGCACTCCCATGCCGAGTATGATCGAGCCAATCATGGTGAGTATCAGGGCAAAGGGAAGGATCCCGTGAGAGAGGCTCAACACGAATGAAGAAAAGGCAAGCCCCACACCGGTAATGCCGATAACTCCGATGATTAATCCCGAACAAGCACAAGCTGCAGCAACTTCCACTGCTCCAATGGCACCGTTTATCAAGGCATCTACTATTCTTTTTTCTTTTTGGTGTCATGCGATATTCTTTCTTGCCTCCCCAGGACACCACAACCAAAAGCACCAAAGACCAGAAGACAGCTTTTACGGGCGAATAACCCAGGGCTAAAAAGATGACAAGCGTTACTATCGGCAAGAGCAAATGCCATCCTTCTTTTAAGACAATTTTAAGCTTTGGCATGTTTTCAGCGCTGAATTTTTGTAATCCAATTCTTCCCGAACGGAAATGCACCATAAACCATATCGAGGCGAAATATAAAGTGGCCGGCACAGCTGCCGCTACAACTATTTCCCAATAAGAAACGCCTAAAAATTGGGCCATGATAAATGCTGCCGCCCCCATAACGGGAGGCATGACCTGCCCTCCCGTAGATGCAGCTGCGACGACGGCTCCGGCAAATTCGTTTTTATAACCCGACTGCTTCATAAGGGGAATTGTAAAAGCCCCCGTTGTCACTGCATTGGCAACGGAACTTCCGGAGACGGTACCCATTAAACCGCTTGCGATGACCGCCGCCTTGCCGGGACCTCCCTGGCTTCGACCGGTGAGAGCAACGGCTAAATCGATAAAAAACTTGCCTGCCCCTGAGGAGCTTAAAAAAGCGCCAAACAAAACGAAGAGAAATATGAATGAGGCAGAAACGCCCAAGGGAACGCCGAAAATGCCGTCGGTGCGAAGATATTCGAAGGGAGCGAGCTCCTTGAGAGGAAATCCTCCATGACCTAAAAGCCCAGGGAAATAGGGACCGAAAAGGGCGTATATCAGAGCAACTATGGCGACAATTGGCAAAGGCCAACCCATTGAACGCCTCGCTCCCTCGATGACCAAAATTATCATCATTACGCCAAGATATATATCGGATGAGGTTGGCATCCCTTCGCGTTGAGATATGGCGTCCCAATTTATAAGTATGTTTAAACAACCTATGGCCAAAAGGATGGCGAAACACCAGTCCCATATATCTATCTTATTCTTCGGCCTTCCCTTTGAAATGGGGTACAGCAAAAAGAGGAGAACGCCCATAAACATCCAGTGCACGCCCCTTTGATACATGGCAGGCAAAAGACCATATAAAGCAGTGTATAGATGAAATAACGATGCAGATATGGCAATTCCGGCCACTAGCCACCATTGCCACCCTTTCAATTGACGTGCTTTTGATTCTACTTCCAGAATCTCGGTCTTGTTGGGCTCATCAAGGGATGAAGATATTTTAGGGTCATTATTGCGATCCTCGGTTACCATAAAAATGCCCCCTTTACTGTGAAGGAAAAATTGGCCCAACCGATACATCGCCGGCTGGGCCTCTGAATTGTTCTTATTCTACAGGTACCTCTATGCCGTGCTCTTTAAAGTATTTTGCGGCCCCCGGATGGACAGGTATAATAGCAATGCTTGCTTCTTCGGGGACAAAATGCTCGGCCTGTGGAATGGATTGCATGATCTCTTCCCTATTTTCTATGATGGTCTTGACGAGCTTGTAGGCCAGTTCTTCATCCATGTCCTTGTTAACAGCCAGGAAGTTACCGTCGGCCACGGTGAGGACGTCTTCTTCTTGACCTGGATAGGTTCCTTTGGGGATTTTATAGGGAAACATGAAGGGAAATTTCTCTACTACCCTATCGACGACATCCTGTGGAATGGGTATCATGACTATATCGCGAACAGCGGCCACTTCCAGCACCGCAGACCCGGGAGTGGCGAAGTTCCAAAAGACTACATCCACATTTCCGTCTTTAAGGGCCATTACGCCCTCAGGTTGAGTCAGCTGTTGTTTTTTAATGTCCTTATCCGGATCTATTCCTGCCGCTTCCAAGATCATGTTCGTAAGAACCTGGTCACCTCCGCCGGGCGCGCCGACGGAAACTTTTTTACCAATAATATCCTCGAACTTGGTTATTCCCGTGCCTTTCGTCGTCACTATGTGATGAGGCGCCGGATACATATGCATGAGTATTCGCAGGGGCAAAGCACCATCTTCTTCAAAGGCCTCCGTTCCAGTGTAGGCTTGGTAGAGCGTGGAACCCATGGACATCCCTATATGCGCTCTACCTGAGGCCACAAGGCGACAATTTTCCCTCGACGCGGAAGTAGCCCTGGATGTGGCTTTTACGTCGATGCCGGCCTTTGTCAAAATTTCCGCCATAACCCCTCCTAAGGGATAGTATGTACCTCCAATCCCTCCTGATGCTATGGTGATATAAGTGACGGCGTAAGCTGTACCCACAAAGGCTACCAAAGATAACAAAGCAACTGCCAATAACGTCCTTTTTTTCATAACATTCTCTCCTCCCTCTTGTTTATTTTTTTGACACATCAAAATCAACTAATCACTCTATACCTATGGGCAACTTAAACCCAAAGGGGCTCTTTAAAGCAACTTTTCAGCCGTTGCCGCTAATCCTTCTTCTAACTTGTTCAACAATTCATCTACCTGCTCGGCGGTTATGACGAGAGGAGGACCTATGAGGAAGTTGTCGCCATCTATACCGTCCACCATCCCTCCGCCCGGATAGATGACAAGCCCTCTATCGAGGCATTCCTTCATCGCCAACGCAGCAGCTCCTTTGCTTTTAGGAAATGGCTTTTTGCTTTCTTTGTCCATGACCAGCTCTACGCCCCACATAAGCCCCCTTCCTCTTACATCTCCCACTATTGGATTGGAAGCCTCTATCTCTTTAAGGCCCCTGCCAAGTTTTTCGCCCTGAAGGCGAGCGTTAGTTACTAAATCATGCTTTTTCATATATCGTATGACGGCAGCCGTAGCAGCACCGCTTACTGGATTTCCGTTGTAGGTGTGGCCATGGACAAAGGCACCGCTTCCGTTGCGTATCGTCTCGGCGATCTCACTTCTAATGATGATTCCACCCGTGGGGACATAACCGGCGGCCATGCCCTTCGCCGTTGCGATTATGTCAGGGGTTACGTTCCAGTGGTTCACGCAGAAGTTGGCACCGGTTCTACCGAAGCCCGTCATTACTTCGTCGGCGATGAGCAAAATGTCATAACGGTCGCATATTTCACGAACTATAGGCCAGTATTCGTCGGGGGGGACCAACGCCCCAATGGCAGAACCGACCATGGGCTCGGCTATGAAGGCAGAGATATATTGGGAGCCGATATTTTTTACGATGTCCTCTAGCTGATGGGCGCAGGCAATGTCACATTCAGGATATTTCTTGCCAAAGGGACAGCGATAACAGTAATGAGCCACGATCTTGGGGTACTCTTTGAAGAGCGGAGAGTAGATGCGACGTCTGGGTATGCTACCTCCGACTGCCATGGTCCCAATTGTACTTCCATGATAGGAATTCCATCGGGCTACGACAAGTGCTTTAGAAGTGCTGACGCCGTCTCTTTCGACGAAATACTGACGCGCCAGCTTGATCGCGGATTCTACGGCTTCGCTTCCGCCGCTCACAAACCATACATAATCCAGCCCTTCGGGAGCTATGCTTGCGACTTCTTCGGCCGCTTCTTCCAATGCAGCGCTACGCCATCGCGAAGTGTGGGCAAATTCTATAGTTTTCAGCTGCTCGGTTATTGCGTCGATAATTTCAGGAACACCATGGCCTAAGTTGGAGATCAAGGCCCCACTGCAACCATCGAGATAACGTTTCCCTTCTTCATCGTAAAGGTATATCCCCTCACCCTTTGCTACCCTTGGCATAACCGCCTTGAAATTGCGCTGAAAAACCTTGCCACCCATTTCTCTCGCCTCCGGGGTTCGATTTGTAAAAAACACATTATAGTAACGTATACATTGGTGTATATGCTACCTCTTCGTAAAATATATGAAGGATATCCTTCATATTGAGATGCTACATTTCAAATGGACAATTGTCAAGGCTAAACGCTTCATCTTTATAACCCTTAGCGGGGAATATGACAGAAAGGATTAAAAACCTCCGGAGAAAAGAAACAGGACCAAAGCAGCAGCTGGAGCCATAGTAAAATTGTCGAGTCCCTTGGGTGTTACGATCTCTATCACGGTGGTGACAAGAGAGGCAATTGCTACCGCTAAGATTGGCAGAGGAAGAAATAACAATTTGCTCACTAAAAGACAGGAGAGAAAACATGCAATAAAACAGCCGACGCTTCCCTCCAAGGTTTTGCCTTCGATCAATGGCCTTTTCCCAAAGCGGGTACCGCAAAGGGCCGCCCAGGCGTCTCCCAGGATCAATATGATCATGGCAATAACGCCCAGAGGGTCCGGGAAAAGAGTGGCCAAAGCCGATCCTGCCAAAAACATCGTCGTAGAGGAAAGGTGTTCTGCTTCCTGCGCTCTTCCGACGGGGGCAAAGAGGGACTTCACATATTCGTTTACTTGCGGTTTGCGAAACCTCAGAAACTCCACAAAAACGGCAAGGGCTGCAAAGACAAAGAGTGCGCTGCGATATGTAGCGTAACCAAACACAGGATAGAAGAATGCAGGAAAGACCAAAGCGGAATATCTGTATAATTTTCGCCTTACCAAATGCTGTTCCATTGCTTTGGCAAAATCGTTAAGGTCATTAGAAAGGCGCTTCCATCCGAATACCAATACCCACAGGACCAAAAAGGTGGCCGTGCAAGCCGTCTTGAGATCGACGGTATCTCTTGCAAGAGCCACCAAAATACAAAAAGGCCAAAGCGTAGCCAGCGACAAAAGCAGGCATCCGCCAAAGGTCAAAAGGGCGGTTGCCACCATCAGGCCGGAGATCATCGCCTCCAAGGGCATCAAAGCCACAAAGGCTCCCACAGTAGCTGACGCTCCCCTGCCTCCCTTGAAACGCAGAAAAATTGACCACGTATGGCCCAAGACGGCCATCCATGCACACATTGGCCACAAAAAGGCGGAAAGCCCGGCTCACCTGGCCATCAAGACGGCAAAACCGCCCTTTGCCGCGTCGCCCAGGGCTGCGAGACAGCCCGCGGCAGGACCGGATAAAATCCACACATTGGTGGCTCCCACATTCTTTGTCCCCTCTTTTGTAAGGTCCACCGAAGGCCCGCTAAAAAACCTGGCAACAATCGCGCTCCAGGGGATGCTGCCTATGAAATAACACAAAATCAACAGGCTCAACGCTTTGGCCATATAGGCCACCCCCTATTCGAACAACTCCTCAATGGCCGACAAGTTCCTTTCTACTGCCTTCTTGCCTTCGGCGATGGCGACGGAAGATTTATCGAATTCTAACATGCGGATGTTTTTTACCTTGGGGGAGATGAGAAGGTCGGGAGGGTCAGCTGCCAGGCGATGCCTGGTCAACCTTGTTTGAATGATTTGGCTGGATACGGCGAGCACTTCCAGGAAATGAGGCATCCTTTGGCCCTCATCATCGTTTGTAAAGTTGCCGGACCTTTCTGGCAAACCCCAATGAGGGCCGAAATACCTCCCAACCCTCTCTCCGTTCAGGTCTACGGCTACAACTATATCGGCGCCCAAAGCCCTGCATAAAGACACGGGGACGGGGTTAGCTAACGCACCGTCCCCCAAAAGCAGTCCCCTTTTTTGATAGGGAATCAACATGCCCGGGGCAGAAATGCTTGCCATAATCGCATCTACGAGGTCTCCTTCGGTAAACCAAAGCTCCATCCCAGTGGAAAGATCTACTGCGACGGCGCCGAACTTCACAGGCAGATCCTCGATCATAACATCTCCCAAGGCATCTCGAAGCCATTTCATTATGCCGTCGTTGTCGAAAAAACCACCACGAAAGATCAGCCGTCCCAACATCCTGAACATACCCATCTTGCTCCAGGAGCCGGAAGCTTCCTCGAGAGCATCGAGCTTAGAAGCCGCGTAAAAACCCCCGATCAAAGCTCCCATGGAGCAGCCGCAAACGATATCAGGGTATATCCCCCTCTCTTCCAAGGCCTTCAAGACGCCTATATGGGCCCACCCCCTTGCCGCGCCGCTTCCCAAAGTGATCCCTATCTTTGCTCTGTAGTTTTCGCCCTTCATCTGTCTTCGCCTATCCTTTCTCCGCGGGAAGACGACCACTGCCCTGGCCCAATCTCATACAGGTCGTTGCCCTCACTGTCTGCGACCACCAGCAGCGGGAAGTCCTCGACCAGCAATTCGTAAATTGCCTCCGGTCCGAGGTCTTCGTAAGCTATAACCCTGGAGGCCTTCACCCTTTTGGCAAGAAGCGCTGCCGCACCGCCCGTCGCCCCAAAATATACTGCCCCATTTGCTCTGATGGCGGCAATGACCTCCGGGTTCCTTCGCCCCTTTCCGATCATGCCCTTCAACCCCATCTCTAGAAGCATGGGCGTGTATCTGTCCATTCTCCCGCTTGTGGTCGGGCCTATGGAACCGATCGGGACGCCCGGTGGGGCCGGAGCAGGTCCTGCATAGTAAATAACCTGCCCCCGAAGGTCGAAGGGAGGATTTTCGCCCCTCTTCAAGGTCTCTGCCATCCTCTTGTGGGCAGCATCGCGTGCGGTGTATATAACGCCTGACAGCAGCACCCTTTCGCCAACGTGCAAATCCTTAACGATATCTTCCTCGAGTGGCGTTCGAACTTTCCTGCCCTTCATCTTAAAGCTCTCTTCCTTTCAGACGACCGCCGGCATGCCTGGTAGCGTTACAGGAAATATTAACCGCCACGGGAAGACCCGCTATGTGGGTGGGCATGAACTCTGCCAGAACATCAAGGGCGGTCACCTTTCCTCCATATCCGCCTGGGCCCAAGCCCAACTCGTTCACATGGCGAAGCATCTTTTCTTCCAACCCGGCATATCGTTCGTCGGCGTTTCTGCAGCCAATCGGCCGAAGCAGCGCTCTCTTGGCTAATATGGGTGCACTTTCAAAGTTTCCCCCGATTCCCACTCCCACCACGAGAGGGGGACAGGCATTCTGGCCCTTTCTTGCAACGACGTCTTTAACGAAATCGATCACGCCCTCTTCTCCTTCGCCCGGAGACAGCATGGCCAGGGCCGAGGCGTTTTCGCTTCCCATGCCCTTGGGAACCACTGTAATTTTCACTTCGCTTCCTTCGACGAACCTCAAATGCACGACGGCCGGCGTATTGTCGCCTGTGTTTTTTCTGTCGTACAGGGGATCGCTTACTACCGACCTTCTAAGGTAAGATCCGAGATACGCCCTTCGCACGCCCTCATCGACCGATTCCTGCAGGCTTTTGCCGACCAGAAGAACCTCCTGCCCCCAATCCACAAAGACTACGGTCATCCCGCAGTCTTGACAGAGGGGCATCTTTTCTTTCCGAGCGATCTCAACGTTTTGAAGCAGATCGTCCAGGACAGCCTGTCCATAGAGGGACTGTTCATGTTCTTTTGCCTTAACTAAGCCGTCTGCCACATCCTCCGGAAGACGGATGTTGGCCTCTATACATAACTCTTCGACTAATTTTACGACCTCAAATGAATCCAGATATCTCAATTAAACTTCCCTTCTTCTTGTCAAATACCCGGAAAGAGCTCCTCTTTCCGGGTATTTTAAATTCTTAATTCGCAGTAAAAACGTCACGTCACTTACGAAAGCAAGGTGAGCATGACTCCGGCTGCAACAGCTGTGCCTATAACGCCAGCGACGTTAGGGCCCATGGCGTGCATCAGCAGGAAGTTGCCGGGGTCCTCTTTCTGGGAAATCCTTTGAACCACGCGGGCAGCCATGGGAACGGCCGAAACTCCTGCAGCACCTATCATGGGGTTGATCTTTCCGCCGGAAAGCACTTTCATGATTTGTCCCAAAAGCAGGCCTCCTGCGGTGCTGGCAGCAAAGGCAACCAATCCCAGAAGGATTATCTTGATCGTTGCAGAAGTTAAAAAGACTGTTGCGTCCATCGTAGCTCCAACGCTTATGCCTAAAAAGATAGTAGTCGCGTTAAGCACTTCGTTTTGGGCGGCAAGGGACAATCTGTCGGTAACTCCGCATTCCCTAAGCAAGTTGCCGAACATTAACATCCCGATAAGAGGAACGGAGGCGGGCAAGATCAATCCCGCCACAACCGTAGAGACGATGGGAAACAATATTCTCTCTTTTTTAGAGACAGGTCTCAACTGCTCCATTCGAATTTTTCTGTCCTGTTTAGTGGTGAGCAGTCGGATCACCGGTGGCTGAATTATAGGAACCAGGGACATGTAGCTGTAAGCTGCAACGGCCGTCGCTCCCAGCAGATGGGGAGCCAATTTGGCGGCAAGGTATATCGTCGTAGGGCCGTCTGCACCACCGATGATGGCTATGGGAGCTGCTTCCTTGACGGTGAAGCCCAAAGCCACGGCACCCAAAAGCGCTATAAAGACGCCCAATTGAGCGGCAGCACCGAGCAAGAAAGTGATGGGGTTTGCTATCAGCGGTCCAAAATCGGTGAGAGCGCCTATTCCCATGAATATTATTATGGGAAATATCTCGTGCTCTATGCCGAAGGAAACGTATTTTAAAAAACCTCCTTCTTCCATTATTCCCGATAGAGGAAGGTTGACGAGCAGACATCCTATAGATATGGGAACCAAAAGCAACGGCTCGAAACCCTTTCCTATTGCCAGATAAAGGAGGATCGATGCCACACCGATCATCACCAGGTTGCCCCACGACAACCCCGCAAAACCAGATTGGCTGTAGATGCCAAACAAAGCATTGAGATATATTTCCATAGCCTGAAGCCTCCTTAAAGGGCTATCCGATGACGGCCAGCGTATCGCCGGTGTTTACGTTGTCACCTTCTTTAACTTTCACTTCCCTGACCACGCCGTCCGAGGGGGACAAAATCTCGTTTTCCATCTTCATGGCTTCCAAAACCATTATGTTTTGGCCATTTTTGACCTGTGCGCCCGGTTGAACGAGAACTTTAAGTATTTTACCCGGCATCGGCGCCGATACGACCGTTCCGCCTGCGGAAGGCGCAGGAGCCGCAGGGGAGGGCTTGGGAGCAGGAGCCGGCTTGCTCGGGGCCGGCGCCTGGGAAACAGGCATGGGTGCGGGAGCAGCCTGCTGCATGGGAACCTGAGCAGGTGAAACCTGCGGAAGGGGTGCAAAATTTTGAGAATAATTTGCGCCGACCGATCCTTCAAGCTCTTCAACTACCACCTCGTATTCTCTGCCATTTATAGTTATCTTGTATTTTTTCTGCATTTCGCGCTTCCTCCTAGAATTTATTGATTTTATTCCATACCTTCAAGACTTTCGTAGAAAGAGGCTTTCCGCCAAAGGCTGATCTTGGGAGGCGTTATTGCTTTTATCGACTTGACCGTGAAGGGCGCAGCGCCGAAGGCAGCGACAGCTGCCGTTATGGCTGCTACTTCCTCTTCGTTAATGCCGGAGCCTTCTCCTTGCGTCGCTTCACCATAAAGGACTTCTTCGGCAGGCGGTGAGGAAACCGTCTCCACCGGAGTCATCTCGCCACCAGACGGAGGGATCGCGTCCTTCTTTTTCCCTTCCGCCCCTCCAATTAATTTGATGGCAACTATAATAAGGGTCAAACCCCCTAACACCAAGAAGACCACGCTAAAGGCTATAATTGAAAGGATGAGCCCTCCGCGAAGGCCTTGCTCAAAAACGGAGATCATCTGTCACACCACCTTAGTTCGGCATTATGCCATGTTTGCGTTTGGGTCGAAGCTCCCTCTTCGTCTCAGAAAGCAGCAACGCCTGATAAATTTCCCTGCGAGTCTCCTCGGGCAATATAACACGATCCACGAAGCCTCGCGATGCAGCTACATAGGGATTAGCAAAGGCTTCCCGGTATTCTTCGATCTTCTGACGCCTTACGGCCTCCTTATCCTCTGCCTGATCTATTTCCCTCTTAAAGACTATGTTGGCAGCACCCTCGGCACCCATTACGGCAATTTCAGCCTGAGGCCATGCCAATACCACATCGGCACCCAGGTCCTTGCTGCACATGCCAAGGTAAGAACCTCCGTAGGCCTTTCTCAGGATAACGGTTATCTTCGGCACGGTGGCTTCGGAATAGGCGTAGAGCATCTTGGCTCCGTGGCGTATGATCCCGCCCAACTCCTGAGTTTTGCC
>DGDP01000068.1 GCA_002385485.1 Acetomicrobium sp. UBA3949
GTCAGAAAAAAAGGCGGGACAGAAGTAACGTTTAACGAAGAAATATTTAACCCAAGCAGCAAAAATAGTTCAATCGAGATAGATAGATTGATAAATATATATAATCTATCTATCTATCAAAAAAATAATAATGAAGAAAAAATCGAAGAAAAAAGACGTATCCCACTACTAGAAATGGGCAAGTATGTGATGCTTTTAAGTCTTCATTTGGCGGGCTTTCCTTTGAACGCGGTTACAGGAAGCCTGTTGGAAGCAATAAAGGGAAAAGACCCCGAGCTGGTTACGGCCTTTTGGATTTACGCCAAGGCAAGCACTGGCAGGATTAAATCTCCAGGTGCATATTTAATAAAGGTCCTTAAAAATAACGACACAGGAAGCCTGTCGAGCGAGATCATGGAAAAGGCAAAAGTATGCATGAAAGCGGCACAGACGATCGTTCATGAGACGTATGACGAGCCGGAACTGGCCTTTTTGAAAAACCTTGCGCAGAAGCTGTCGCTAACCGATGCATACTACAAAGACAGAATGTCGCTTACGGCAGAACTTAAAAGTGCAGGAAGAAATTTGATCGACGAGTGTGAAAGGACATTAAAGAAATTGCCGGATAATAAAAATAACAAAAACAATCATGATTTCTAAATTAACGTTGATTTATTATCTTTATATTGCCTGTGGCCCATCTGAGACGGCGCAGAAGGCATTAAATTTACCTAAATAACCTAACTGACATTAATTTAGATTGATATATGTGAAGGTTCCCCTGAATGAATTAAGGGGTTTCTAGGGATTGATACCCAAGGCTTGCCTTCCCAAACCCAAAATATTTAGTGCGGCATTAACGTCACGGTCTAAGACTAAACCACAACACGGACACTTAAAAACTCTTTTTGACAACGGCATTTTTTGTCGGTGTCCACAATTTGAGCAATTCTGACTGGTATAGGCGGGATTGACAGCCACAAACTTGCGTGCGGCCCATTCTGCCTTCATCGCAAGTAGTCGGAAGAATCCTGACCAAGCCGCGTCAGAAATGCTTTTAGCAAGACAGTGGTTGTGTAACATGCGGTTGACATAAATATCTTCAACGGCAATTATACCGAAGCAGTTAACTATTTTACGTGAGTGCTGATGAATGAAGTTTTGTCGTTTCCAAGCAATACGTTCGTGTATTCTGGCAACAACCTTGCGCCGCTTCTTTCGTTCACGTGTTCCTTTTTCAGCTTTAGATAACTTACGTTGTGCTTTTACCAGCTCATTTTCTTCCCGGCGAAAGAACTTCGGATTTTCAATCTTTTCACCAGTTGAAAGGGTAGCAAACGAGTGAAGGCCGACATCAATACCTACGGCTTCATTATTCTGCGGTAAAGGAGTTGATTCCCATTCACAGGAAAACATGACGTACCATTTACTGGTAAAAGAACGCTTAATAGTGCAAGTTTTAATCTTGCCTTCGATAGGGCGGTGCAGAACAACTTTGATATCACCTATCTTAGAAAGTCGCAAAACATTGCCATTAAGGCTAAAGCCATTTTGCGGGAAGGTGAAACTATCATAACGTCCCTTACCACGAAAGCGGGGGTAGCCGGGCTTTTCGCCAGCTCTTACCCTGCGGAAGAATGCTTTAAATGCAAGGTCAACACGGACAGCAACATTCTGCAAAACTTGAGAATGTATATTGGCAAGGGAAAGACGCTGTTCTTTAAGAACGGGGAGACTTTTTGCTTGAGTATAATAATTAATACTTTTCTGTTCTTGTTCCCATGCTTCTTTCCGTTCAGCAATAAAATGATTGAACAGCCAGCGGCAATCTTCAAGCCATTGGCTCATTATGTGAACTTGTTTTTTGGTCGGGTATATGCGGTATTTGAATGTTTTAAGCAAAGTACATCACCTTGCTTAAATTATACCGTGTCTTCAGAAAAGGTACAAGTCGCCTTTCGTCCCCTGATTGAATTATGTGATGCAGGAATTTATGAAGAAATTGCTTCTTGCGACTTGTTAACTTTATTGACCAGGTTCATAAATGTATACAATAAATATTTGTTGAGTGCGGAGTTGGGGTGGCTACCCTTGTACTTTAAGTTATTTTGCAGGCATCATCGGTCTATCATCATCCATTCTCCTTTGTCGAGATACTTTCCCATATTTTGGATATCCCATCCTGTTTGAATATTTTTAAAACCTGTATGGTTATTTTTCTTGTTTTGACGAGACTTGGAAATACGACAACTAATTTTGACATTCAAATAAAGACATAAAGTCTATAATAGATACAGCTGTAGATGAGATGAAACTGGTCAAGCGGCTTATTCGTTTATTAGGCTAAGAATCCAGTTTAACCAGCCTTTGACGGTAGAAGAACGACGCTCAAATGTACTATTGCTGTTAACGTTATATAGGTTTGACGCCTTCATTATTTGAATTATTTCACTAGTTGGGGGCATATTGCCGTTTTCAAAATACTTTCGGAGAGTATCATTAAAAACCTTATGGGATAAAATTAAATTGCAATATCCTAGCTGACGTTGCTTGTATTTCTCCCCTAAAATACGTTTACCTATTTCGCTTAATCTATAGACAGGCGTTGTTGCATCTTTTCGTTTTTCAAGCAAACCAAGATACCGTGCCGCGTCGGTGTAATAATTCGTTTGACGTACATCAAAGGCGTACTGCTCAGTGACTTCATTGCGGCTTAATTCTTGTTCACTCAGCAATTCACAAAGGTTAATAATTCGCTCAAATTTATCCGCTTGCGGAAAAGGTATTTGTGGCTCCTTGACAATCACAGCATTTTGTAAAACCTTCTGAATATCTGCCATTTTAATAATTGTATATTCAATTGAATATTTTTTCTGATTTACCAAAGCCAGCGAATTGTAGCAATTTATATCTTGAAAAGTATATTCATACAGCTGGTATATCCCATTTGAATAAACTAAAAATAAAGACCTAACCCGTTTTTGAACTCGATTTCGCCAAACTCTAAATGGATAATAAAGCTGTCTTACTAAAAAATCTTCTGATAAGTCGCGTTTTGCTTCAAATAATGCTAAGCTTTCCAGGCCTTCATATGCTGCATCAATTTCAATCTGCGAGTTGTTTACCTGCATCCGACAAGGCGCGCTGGTTCTTGTATTTATAATATCAAACTCAAAAACTCCCGAGCCCATGCGCCCAGAAACTGTAGAAATTAAATCTTCATCCTGTAAAAAATCGGAAATAATCCCCGCAGCCGCGGCACAATTAAGGGCAATAGTTTCGCTTGGAATATTGTTTAAGTTCAAACTTTGAATATATGTTGGAAGGGAAACTTTTTTAATAGGCGCATTGTTTTCTTCAAATTTATGATATGCATCAAAATGCGAAATAATATAATCGCCCCTTGTAATGGGGAGAATGGCTAGTTGATTATCTAAAAAGATTTTCGGTAGGTTTATTGTATGGTCAAACTTTGCCATAAGGCGGGGTTCTCTGAATTCTTTAATTTGTGCTGCTGAGATCTTATATTGACCATGGTTGTCAATTCGCTTAAGTATGTCGTATTTTTCAAATAATTTTTCCCAGGCGATATCATTCAGGCTGTGTGGTGATTTACTCATAATTTCTCACTACCACTTCGTCAACTTCTCCACGTTTTGCAGAAACTGAATTAACTGCTCTTTTAGCTCGAACTATAGTAATGTTATAAGCCGAGTATTGCTCTTTGATAAAATCAGTTGCGGAATTCGAGAGCATGAACTTAATTCCCCTTCTATCTAAATCATCGCAACACTTACGTAATCTTATCTGGTCATCACGTGTGAATCCACCTTTCGAATATCCTGTAAAACAAGACGTATCTGAAACGGGGTCATACGGCGGGTCAAGATAAACAAACGTGCCTTTAGGCAACGACTTCAACACTTCTGCATAATCAACGGAAGTTAAATAAATCGTTGCTTTATTGAAATAGGAACTTACTGCCCGCAAGACGGGGGCATTTACGATATTGGGGTTGCGATAGTTGCCAAAGGGAGAGTTAAATTCACCGGCACTGTTCACCCTAAATAATCCGTTATAACAAGTTTTGTTAAGATAAAGTATGCGGGCAGCTTTTTGAACATCTGATAAAGCAGAATACTTTGTTTTATCCCTATCCCAATCCCTGACGGCATAAAAACAGTCAGCGTCATTTTTGAACTCTTGTAAAGCTTTGATTAAGGATTCCACGTCATCTTTTATAACCTTGTAAACATTGATTAAATCAGCGTTTATGTCGTTGACGTATGCCGTGTCAGGCTGTAAAGCAAAAAGCAAAGCCCCGCCGCCAACAAATGGTTCGCAATATGTAGTAATATTTTTCGGAAGCAATGGAATCAACACATCAAGCAACTGTCTCTTGCCACCAACCCACTTCAAAACAGGGGCAACTAACTTATTTTTCTTCATTCAAATCTCCCCCTTGAATACAAATACACAATTAACATTTAAGCGTTGGGATTGTTCTTGAAAATTTCTTTACGAAGGCCGAAAAAGCCAAGCTCCGTATCCCCAACATAAGAAGGCCGAAAAGAACAATAAGGAGCGCAAAACGACAATACCGTGACATGGCCTTCGCGGGAACGTAAAGGCCCCCACTTAACATCCTGAAAGCCACTGAAGGGATCAAACAGGGGCCTTTACCGGGCAAAAACCCTTTATTGTTGATGAACTTCAAGAACTTTTCTTTATCAAAAATAAGCACTTCCGCAAGTCTCCTTTACGTCTTTGTCAAAAGCTTGAAAATAATTTTAACATATGTTCCGGACATCCCATTCTGTTTGAATATTTTAAAACCCGCGTAATTATGAGCTTTTCTTATTTTGGAGAAAGGGGTTTGGTTCTTAAAGATTGACCCAGCAGACACCAGCAAGATGTGTTCTTCTTGCGGCACGATAACTGACCTAAAGTTGGGGGAGCAAATATTTGAATGCCCGGCTTGCGGATTAATCCTTGACAGGGATTATAATGCGTCATTGAATATAAAGAGACTGGCGACACAGTCTTTGGGAGAAATCCCTAAAAGCCCGAAAGGGAGTGTCGACGTACAACTGCCTGCACTTTCTGCCTGCAAAAAGGACAAAAACACTATTAAAAAAAAGGCAAAACCAAGCAAGGAAAAAGCAAAGAAAAGCAAAGAAGGCAAGAAAAAGGTGAACAGTAAGAAATACCCCGATAAAGGGATAGACAGAGAGATCACAGAGCAGTTGATTATTTACATCCTTGCAAATTACGAAGAAAAGACGCAGCTGACGGAAAAGGTCCTGCGCAACCTTGTCTACTGTTGTGATCTAAATTACTGTCAGCTGTACGGTGAGACGATTACAAAATCGAAGTATACAAAAACGGAACGTCGAGTTTTAAATCCGGACTTAGGTTCTGTAATAATCGATCTCCAAAAAAACAAAATCATCAAAAGAAATTTTAATACATCATCCGACGGTAAATTGATAAGTGTTTACTATACATCAGCCTTTCCTTTCTGTCCTTCAGCTTTCACCGACGAACAGAGACAGATCATCGACGAGACAATAAGACAACACGTACCGTCAAGGCAATGAAGCCTACAAGACCCGTTTGCCTTTTCATATCGCTTGCAGCCCATCTGAGACGGCGCAGAAGGCATTAAAT
>DGDP01000048.1 GCA_002385485.1 Acetomicrobium sp. UBA3949
CACGCCGGATATTTCCTTTTTCATGAATATAACCTCCTTTTTGCTGAGGACGTGAAAAACTTGCCATCATACACCAGAGTACTTAGCTTTAGATTTTGTCCCTTTATATTATATTCTATTCTGCGATGGGGTTTCTGGCATGACAATTAGCTCGCCAGGTTTATCTTCCCTGTATAGAGTATCGATCTTCAGGTAAAAAGCAACTTCAATCCGAATCAAATACCGTCTGTTCGAATATCTCGGTCTGCAAGGCCTTCAAGGCTCTAAGCAGCAGCTTTCTCCTGACCTTTTTGTCTTCCTCAGGACCTGCCTCGGGGTTACCCACGGGGTGAGGTATGGCAACGCCCGGGACGATGCGATTTGCCCCCACGGTGAGCATGATAGGCACGATCGTGGCGATCTGGGCCACCGGAATTTGTGCCACCCTTTCGATTTCCCTAGTCATCGATGCGCCGCATCGGGTGCAGGTTCCTCAGGTGGAGGTTAAAATTACGCCATCTACGCCTGCCTCTTTTAGTTCGTGACCTATCTCTCGGCCGAAGCGCTCGGCGTTTGCGACGGACGTTCCCGTTCCCGTGGTCGTATATAAATAAGGATGAAGTTTGTTAAATACCCCTTCTCTTTCAAGCTCCCGCATAACGTCTAGGGGTACGACAACGTCGGGGTCAACGTTTGCCCACATTCGATCGTATCCCCCGTGGATGGACTCGAAGTTTTCTGGGGTCAAGTCGTCGAGGCCTGAGATATCGTATTTGGCGTAGCTTTCTGCCGAAGAAACGCGAAGCCTGTCGGGGTTGCCTCTGGGAACGATCCCGCCCGATGTAACCAAAGCGATGGTGGCGTGCTTTAGATCCTTTATTGGAGGCGCCGGAGGGATCTTTTTAAATACGGGCATCTCGTATTCCGTGCGAAACTCTTGTCCTGCTATCTTTTGTAGCAACATATCAATGGCCCGAAGCGACCCTCTTTTTTCCTTGAAGAAGTTTTTGCGTATGCCGCGGTGGATATAGCCTTCCTCGAAAGCCGGACCAAGCGGCTCACGCTTCAATAGTTTAAGGCCGAGGCGCGCCATGTTTGTCAACGCTTCTCTCATGCCCCTGGCGCTGTCTGCGGTTTTAACGATGAAGATTTGCTTTGAGTAAAGCTCTACGCCTGGGTTTTCGGGAAACATCCCCGTCACGGAAGGTATGCCTAAACGTTCTACTACGGCCGCGCAGATGTCGCCGCAAGCCACTCCGTATCGGCCGGCGTTAAAGGCTGGACCTGCTATGAAAAGGTCTGGTTTTAGCTCTTCAACGATCTTTAAACACTCGGCACGGGCTTTTTCGATGTGTTCGGCATAGTAGCCATCGCCGCAGATGATGGTGCCTATGACCCTTGCTTCGTCGCCGAACAACTTTTGAAGCTCCGACCCCGGCCCGACGGGACCTTGCTCGAGAGAGGGCTTGAAATCGGCAACTTCTTCTCCTCCCTTTCCTCCGTAAAATTGGTTTATGTAGTGAACCACACGGTAAGCCATTTAGACTCCTCCCCCTTTATACCCATTCGCAGCCTACGTTGCCGTAGCCTATTTCTACAGTCGAACCGATGACAGATTGAAGCTCAACGTACATGGAGCCGTCTTCACGCAAGCTTTCGGCGGAACCGCCCGACAGCAAAGCTATGGCCTCGGCTTCGCCGATTATCTTTTCCATTGGTGGGACGACGATCATCTCGTTGACGTTTCCCGTAGACACGAATGCATTCATCTCGGGCGTGGCGTCAGCAAGGCTTTGGCTTTTGCCATCCGTGCCCGCAGCTTCGTCGGAAATTACGACCGTCTTGATGCCGGCTTCCTCGAAATATTTGGCCGTCAGACAAAGGTCCGTGTCGGGATTGCCGTAGCCTTCTTCGGTTATGATCGCTCCGTCGGCACCAAGCTCAACTCCTATGGCGGCACTCATAAGTGCGTTTCTCACCTTCCCCGCTAAAACGGTGCTTTCGGGCGATATGACGACGCCAAGAAAGTTCAAGTCTTTGCCGTGACGTTCGTAGAGGTCACAGACGACGGGGTTATTTACGTGATGGTAGGTCGTGTTTTTGTCGCAGGCGGAAACGCAGTTTCCCGATACGACGGCACCGTCGAGCACCTCGTTCGGGTGAAGTAAAAAAGGAAAGCTCAATTTGATGTCTTCGCCGTAAACGTATGTGTCGTGAAGCAACCCCTGGGCTATGGACATGCATACGTACAGTATCTTTGGAAGGTCGGGGTATTTCGCGCTTTCTTCTGCAGTGGAACCTTTTTCGAAAGTTGCCACTTCGTCGGCCTTTGAATCCTTGCAGGCTCGAGCTAAATAAGTTGCAAGTTTTAACCCTGCGATGCGCAGGGCGGCTTCGTATTCATGTTTATCAAGGCCTTCGACGGGCTCTACGACGAGCACTACGTTGTTGGTCTTAGAAAAGTGAGTGTAGCGCGCTCCCTCCCCGCTCATGTCGATGAACCCTTCCTGGAAGGCCACGATGGACCCGCACGTCACAACCGCCGCTCCGTCAAGTACGAGCGTCGCACCACTGCCCGCCCTTTGCATGGGCGAACAAAAGCCGGGGAAGTATTCCTTTCCATTTCCACCGGATAGCTTTACCCTTGGTTCGATGCAGTCCTTCACGGGGATGATTCTAGTGCTTTCGCCGGGCCTTGCCAGTTCAAGATCGACCTTGGCGAAAGCGTCGTCTTTTACCTCCTCTAAGGCGGATGTCTTGTCCACGTACAAGACTCCTCCTTCAACCTTGGTGGTGGCGTCGCCCCACCGGACGTCGCGCACCTTCACTTTATGCAACTCCAGCCGCATGATGAACCCCTCCTTTTTTTGGGGTCGTTTTTGGGGTCGGATCTTGAATCTTGAATTTTAATTTAACATGATAATTTGTAAGAAAAGCATATTCAGGCTGGTAAAGGCCTAATGCTCGAAGTCAAACCTTCACCAGCCCTCAAATTGGAAACCAAACCAATTTCTTTTGGGTTCTCTGTCCATGATCATCATAACATAATGTCAAAATAACAAATGATGAAAGAAAATCGAAAACAAAGATCTGACTATATCTCCGATGTGAGTAAAGATGACCTCATGCGATGCACTCAACATGTCTGTCCAATTTTAAAAACCACCATAAAATGAATATGAAATGTATATAAAGTTGATATAAACTGGATCAAGTCCTTAATTTTCTGTAAAATTGCCCTCTGATTAAATTTGGAGGTTAAACTCCCACTATTGCTGGAGCTATTTCGCCTATCACACTGTTGTTTATGTTTCTGTCCCTGTTCCTGTTTTTCCCACTCCCAATATTCATCCATTTCGAAGCACTTCTTGCCTCATTTACCATGCC
>DGDP01000131.1 GCA_002385485.1 Acetomicrobium sp. UBA3949
CGCCTTAGTCTCGTGGGGCTCGGAGATGTGTATAAGAGACAGCTACAGGAGATCATGGAAAGGCGAGCACCGGAACTGAAGATGTCCGAGATGTCGCCAAAGGATTTACGAATACCTGTTGTCGACTGATTAGCTTTAGGAGGTTTATTGATGTCTGATCTGTGGAATAACACCATTGGCTATATGAAAAAAGCGAGCAAAGCTCTAAATTTGGATGAAGAGATATTGAATGCGCTGCTTAAATGCAAGCGGGTACTGGAGTTTCAGATACCCCTGCGCATGGACGACGGGAAGGTTCGATATTTTACTGGATATCGCGTTGTGCATAACGATGCTTTGGGTGTCTCTGGGGACGGTACTCGCATAGTCGCCGGCCTGACCGCCGACGAAGTTAAGGGTCTGGCTCTCGTCATGAGTATCAAACATGCTGCCAATGGTATTCCAGCGGGAGGAGCAAAGGGTGGGATCGATGCTGATCCCTCCCTTTTGTCCGAAGGTGAATTCGAGCGCTTAGTCAGAGGTTACGTCAGAGGACTTTTCCCAAGAGGTGCCAAGGTGGACGTGCCGGGCGCAGATATCAACACTAGTGCAAAAACACAGGCCTGGATGCTCGATGAATACGAACAGATAACGGGAATTCATTCGCCTGGCGCCGTCAATGACAAGCCCAGGATTCTGGGCGGTTCTTTGGGAGGAGAAGACGCCACGGGAAGAGGTATGTATCATCTTACTTTGAAAATATGCGAAGAGCAGGACTGGGCTCCCGAAGACGTCAAAGTAGCCATACAGGGCTTTGGAAACGTAGGTTCCTATTACGCAAAATACCTGCAAAGAGTAGGATTTAAAGTCGTCGCCGTAAGCGATATTAAGGGAGGAGTCTTCAATCCCGATGGGATCAATATAGAGGACTTGCTCAAATACTCAAAAATGACCGGTTCAGTGGCATCTTTCCCCGATGCCAGGCAAATCACCAATGAAGAGATACTGCTTTGTGATTGCGATATCCTCGCCCCCAGCGCTGTAGAAGACGTAATAACCCTTCGAAATGCAGGAGATATAAAAGCAAAGATCATAATCGAAGGCGCCAACGGACCCATCACCCCCCAGGCCGACGATGTCCTGTATTCTCTAGGAATTGTTGTCGTGCCCGATGTGGTGGCCAACGCGGGCAGCGCTATAGTATGTCACTTCGAAAGATCGCAATGCGCCACCGATAATTACTGGGACCTGGAGACGGTCCAAGCAAAACTGGAAAGCCAAATAATAAATTCCTACGTTTCCATGAAAAACACTGCAAAAGAGCTACATATCTCTTTTAGAACTGGTGCATGGGTAAATGCCTTAAAGGCGATAGTAAGAGCCATGAAACTGAGGGGGCTTCTTTGATGAAGGCAGAAAGCCATAGCATTTGCTCCCATACAATTGATTTGAACTTACTTCACATATATGAGGCAAAAAAGCGCATATCACCACTCGTTCGCCATACGCCACTCGTGAAATCAAATCCGCTTTCGTCTCTTTTCAATCATGATGTTTTTCTAAAGCTTGAATTTTTACAAGACCCTGGGGCATTTAAAGTTAGAGGAGCGACGAACAAGATACTTTCCCTATCCCCGACCGAAAGAAAAAGGGGCGTGGTTACCTTTTCCACGGGAAACCACGGACTATGCACATGCTGGGTAGCCAAAAAGACCGATACGCCTGCAGTAGTATGCGTTTCAAAACGGGTTGCCAAATTAAGTCCAAAACGCATTGAGTTCATGCGAGCCCTTGGTGCTGAAGTCGTCGTAAGCGGCGATACACAGGATGAAGCGGGTGAAATGGCAAAAGAACTTGTTACATCGAGAGGTCTGACGTTGATACATCCCTTCGATGATCCTTTTGTCATTGCAGGACAGGGGACAATAGGACTGGAGTTGTTAGAAGATGAACCCTCGATTTCATCTGTGCTTGTCCCTCTTTCGGGCGGCGGTTTGATCTCTGGCATCGCCCTTGCAATGAAGTCCGCAAGCCCGAGAAGCCCGAGTATCAAAGTTATCGGAGTTTCCATCGAGAATGCCCCTGTAATGTATGAAAGCATAAAGGCAGGTCATCCTATAGAGATGAAAGAAGTTGACTCAATTGCAGAGTCCTTGCTTGGAGGAATAGGGTTGGACAACAGATATACATTTGAAATGGTACGCGATCTAGTGGACGGGATCGTATTGGTAAGCGAAGAGGAGATCGAAAATGCCCTATCCTTTACCTTGGAAAACCACCATTGGTTGCTAGAAGGCGCCGGTGTAGCCGGCATCGCTGCATTGCTTAGTAATAAGGCAAGCGGGACAGGCAAAACAGCGATCATATTGTCAGGCTCGAATTGTGAAGCACGATCCCTGTTGAAACAATTGCAAATCTGATCCTTATTTCCGAGAGGAGTGGAAGGATGAAACTCCTTCACTTGTTTAACATAGGTTTAAAAAAAATCGAGGAGTGGATAATAGCTTACAGCATAATTTTGATGGCAATGATATTAATATCGAATGTCTTGGCAAGAAACTTATTCAACACGAGCATAAATTTTACCGAGGAAGTTAGCCAATTTTTAACAATATTTGTCACCTTTTTCGGTACTAGTTATGCAGCCAGGAAGGCACAGCACATAAGAATGTCCCTCCTTTACGATATATCCAGCGAAAAAGGAAGAAAGATCATTATTTTGGTCACTTCAATAGGAACAGCCCTATTAATGTTTTATTTGACTTATTTGAGCTATAAATATGTCGCTAGAGTTGCTGTGTTAAACAGGGTAAGCCCAATTTTACAGTTTCCACTTTATATTGTATGGAGCGCAGTTCCCATAGGGTGTTTCCTAACGGGTATTCAATATACCTTGACATTCATCAAAAACCTCACAGTCAAAGAGACCTGGCTTTCCTCTGAATCTAAATTCGAGTATGAAGACGTTCCTAAATCAAATAAAGAAAGCGAAAGCACCAAAACAGAAGAAAACCAGCCCGTAAGGGAAAGACAGGGCCTAGAAAGGGGCGATGCCTAATGCTGCTGGTAATGTTAGGTTCCATGTTGCTTTTGCTGGTTTTAGGCTTCCCGATGATGGTCCCCTTAATAGTTGCCCCCCTGCTCGTCATTCACTTCTACCTGCCAGCCTTTGACCCAGGTATGTTGGTTCAACAAATACTTGGAGGGATAAGACCCCTCGCTCTTATAGCCGTACCGATGTTTATATTCGCAGCAGACATCATAACGACAGGGCAGGTAGCGAGGCGGCTTATAGACTTTGTCATGGACTTCCTCGGCCATATAAGAGGCGGTTTGGCGATAACGACGACCGCTGCATGCACTTTCTTTGGTGCGGTTTCAGGATCATGTCAGGCAACGGTGGTAGCTATCGGAGAGACTATGAGGCCCTTCATGTTGGAAGATGGTTATGATGATTCGTTCAACATGGCATTGATTATAAACGCAGCAGGAATAGCCCTACTCATACCTCCAAGCATTTCAATGATCATCTATGGAGTAGTCACGGGAAGTTCCGTCGGAGAACTCTTTATTGCAGGCGTTGGACCGGGATTGCTTGTGTTTCTTTTATTTTCCATATATTGTTACTTTGCTTCGCGGAAAATGAACATCAAGCTACGAGAAAGGGTTAGCTGGAAAGAGCGTCTGAACTCGCTCAAGAAGGCACTGATTCCCCTCGGTTTTCCTCTCATAATTCTAGGCGGAATCTATACGGGAATATTTAGTCCTACCGAAGCAGCAGCGGTTTCCGTTTTATATGCTGTCTTGGTCGAAACCCTCGTGTATAGACACTTGAAGATCAAAGACTATTATCGCATAGCATTGTCCACAGGAATCGTCACTGCTGTGGTCTTTATCTTAGTCGCCATGGGGGCAGCTTTCTCATGGTTAATAGCCTTTACCAGAATCCCCGATTTAATATTGCCCCCGCTTCTTGGAGAACATCCGACAGCATTCAAGCTACTAATCATCATTACCATATCTTATTTCGTTGCATGCATGTTTGTCGACTCTATCGTAGCCATCATGATGCTTTCGCCCATATTCGCGCCTTGGGTCGCAAGACTTGGCATCGATCCCATATTGGTAGGAGTAATTGTCACGATGCAGGCGGCAATAGGAGCGGTAACTCCTCCCTTTGGATGCAACATTTTTACGGCAATGGCCGTCTTCAAGAGGCCCTATATTGAAGTAATAAGGAAGATTCCTCCTTTCCTCATACTCTACATCCTTGCAACGTTGCTGGTCATTTTATTCCCCGACATTGCTCTCTATCTCAGGGACTTAGCCTTTAGGTAAACGTGGGGGGGTGGGATCGAAAAAAAATAATTTCTTTTAATGTTAATTAAGTAAAAATAATAATGAAGAAAAGAGGAGGGGAAATTATGAAGTTAAGATCATTGATTTGGGTGGTGCTGGGTTTTTTTCTGGTGTCGGTGATGTTTTTAGCACTTCCAAATGAGTCATACGCAGCTCGTGAATGGAAATACGCCTTGGAGGAGATTCAGGGAAGCGTTCAGGATCACTACGCTCAGGAATACAAAAAGAGGGTAGAAGAGCAAATTAAAGACGTCACAATAATCGTCTATCCCTATGGAGCTTTGGGCACCAGCGAAGATATTTCAGAATTAACGATGAACGGGATGCTCGAGTTTTGCTATGCCACACCCGGACATCTCGGAACGTTCATCCCGGCCGCGCGAGTGTTCTCTCTTCCCTTTATTTGGTCGGATAATCTCGAGGCGAATAAATATGTGGCACAACACAGCAAGGCAATTTACGAAATGCTGGCCAAGGAATACGAGAAGTACGATCTAAAACTTCTTGCAGCCATGACCGAAGGATGGCAAATATGGACGGCCAATAAACCGATAAGAACGCCAGCCGATATGAAAAACTTCAAGATAAGGATCATGGGCGACCCGATTCTTGCGGAGACCTACAAAGCTTATGGAGCCAACCCAATCCAGGTGCCCTACTCGGATATCTACAGCTCATTACAACTTGGCATGATCGAAGGCAACATTCAGCCCTATTTCGCTCACGAGGAGATGCATTTCTACGAAGTGCAAGACTACTTTATCGAAGCGAAAGAAATGCCATTTTTTGCGACAGTCGTTGCGAATAAACAATTCTTTGAGTCATTGCCAAAGGAAGAACAAGAAGTTATAGAGCAAACTGCAAGGGATTGTATCGAATACATTTGGGGCGTACAGGCCAAATTAAATGAAGAGCGCCTGGAAAAGATGTTGAAGGAACGCCCTCAAATCCAGGTCATCAAGCTCACAGAAGAGGAACGTCAAGCCTTTAAGGATCTAACTAAACCAGTCATCGATAAGTACATCGAAATGTCTGGTGAAACCGGAAAGCAAATTCTCGACCAGTTGTTGAAGGAAATCGCCGAAGCTGAGGAAATGTTTGGTAAATAGATGTAATGCAATATTGGGGGGATGGGATCTCAAAGGTTTCATCCCCCGACAAAAAAGCGAGAAGGGATCTAAAAGATGATCTACACAGTCAAAGGCGATCAGATTTCTTACGGAGAAGTGATAGGAATTTTGTTAATAGAAAACTACGTCCCCTTCATTCCGGGGGATGTGGCAAATGCGACAACTTATAGCTATCCCGTGCGTTTTCAGAGGATCGATGGAGTGACCCACAGGCATCTTTTTGATCATGACAGATCGGTCAAAGAGAAAGTGTTTGAGGCTTCGAAAAAACTCGTAAAAGAAGGAGTTAAAGCCATAACGGGAGATTGCGGTTTTTTGGCCTTATTTCAGGAAGAACTAAAAGAAGAGATGAATGTCCCTGTTTTCTTATCGAGCCTTATGCAACTTCACTTTATCAAAGAAATTATCCCTGCAGGGTCGAATATTGGGATAATTACCGCAAACTCCGCCTCCCTTACGGGCGATATATTTGGTGCCGTAGGTATCAATTTTACAGATCGTTTAATTATAAAGGGCTTAGAAAATAAAAGACATTTCAAGGAATCCGTGATAGATGAGGCAGGTTTCCTCGACACTGAGAAGCTGGAAAAAGAGGTCGTGGGAGCAACCAGAGAATTAAAAGAAAAAACTCATAATATGGCAGCTATTTTGCTCGAATGCAGTCTCCTTCCTCCTTATGGGAAGGCTGTATCTGAAGTCGTCAACGTTCCTGTTTTTGATTATATAACTATGATCGATTACGTATATTCTGCAGTTATTAAAAGGAACTTTAATGGATATATGTAATTAATAAAATTTGTCAAACAAAAAAATATAATTTTATCGTAATATAAATTTTAATATATATTTTTTT
>DGDP01000008.1 GCA_002385485.1 Acetomicrobium sp. UBA3949
TTTTTTTGTCCAAATTTAGGAGCGTCGGCCTGTTTTCCTACTGTGCTCTGCTAGCTCCAGAAATTGCCTTTATTTGTGAACTGCAAGGCTTCCCTCCTTTCAGTTTTTATAAGCTTTTTTGTCGTTCATGACTAAAATCAATTACCTGTGCCAATCCATGCTTTCCGCCTCCTTTGGACGTGTTTTCCATTTCCACCCAGTGATCCTCTCGTAGGCTGCCCTCACGTCTCGTGCAAACGTGCCTTTATTAGTGTATTTGCACTCGGGATGTCTCGCATTCCATTTATGCATTTTCTTTGTCCACGATCCTGATTCTTTCACACCAAAGACAGCCAAATCAATATGTTTATCAGTAAGCTCTCTCACCTTTGTTTTGCCTGTAGCCATTTTTAAAAGAGCTTTTCTTTCTCTAAAATAAAGTTCTTGCACCTCTTTACCTGTAAGATATGGCGAAAGTTCAAGTATGATTTTCAATGCTCTACTTGTTTGTCTAAAAGTTATAGTTCCTATGCTTACCGGGCGTACCTCTCCAGTAAGAATGAAATGCACGGCCCAAGCTTCTGGCCAAAAATCTTTAAAGCTTCCGGCCAAGCGTTTTAATTGGCCCAAAATGCCATCCTTGTTTATCGGTATAGCTCCCATGTGTTTTTTCCCAGGCACAATGTAATTAAGTGTATAACCACTAGTTTTATCTACATACAAAAACCAATTTTGGCCTTCTTCTATGGCGTTCAATATCTGTTTTACTTTCTCTGAAATTCTTGATTCTAACCCCTCACCTGCGGTTACAGCAATTGATATCGAAAGTGTGTGTGATTCCCTTGCCTTCTGTGCTTTAATCCACTCCGGCACTTCTTCGGGTAATAGCAACTTTCCCCCCAAAACCTCATCACGGAACTTCTGAACGTCTTCGTCACGATTGACCAATGTGGCAATAATATCCGTCAATGCCTCGAACCGCCTGTTAGGTTTTATTTCGACCGGGGGCGAGTCTTTACCCTGTTTTTTTGGAGCAGGAAGCTTGGGACTTGACGAAAAAGCTTCGTAATCTTCCATCAATTCTTGTATCTGTTCTTTAAGGTATTCCAGCCCCTCTCCAGTCTCCAATTCCTCTTCTTGATTGGCGATATCTATATAGCCTCTCTCAATTACACGTTTCCATACTGCATCTGGTATTTTTTGATCCAATGCTTTTTGCAGCTGCTTACGCCAACCTTGTAGAGTCTTGGGTGTCAACTTAGAGCCATCCTTTCTTGGTTTTACTAATACTATCATATAAGCATGTACAAATCAATATAAAGATTTGAGGGAGGTGACTAACATGAGAAAAAACGTGACGGTTTTTGAAATAGCCATGAATTATAAAGGCATTAGCGGTGCACAGATTGCAAGAACTTTGGGGGTTGGCGAAGCTGCTGTTTCTCATTGGAAACATGGACGTTTTTACGTTCCTAAAAAACACCAACATCGTGTAGCTGAGCTTTTGGGTGTGTCCGTAGATGAGCTTTTCGATGAACGTGGCGTACCTAAAGTTGTCGAGGGGTAAAAAATTAAGGCCCTCACAGGGAGAGGGCCACAGCAAAAACATCCATTTACGAGGTGAGTATAGCATGGAAACGTTAACAAAGAGTATACCTGTACAAGTGCGGTTTAAAGATCGTTTTGTGACCATTGGCCAAATTGAAGGCAACACCTTTAAACGATCCTGCCGAAGTGATCAACTTTACAGGGCCATGGGCGGATCGCTCGGCGTGGACGATGCAGTCATGAAAGAACTTGAAAAAAACAACGTTAAAAAGCTTAAGGTCACAGTGAAAGATTGGAATGCAACGTATTGCATAGACTTTCAGAAATTTAAAAGGCTTGCAAAGCCAAGGCAGTTTTATGGTGAGATCCGCTGGCATCTTCCCTTCAATGGTTATTGGAGCAAAGAAGAATCAGCAGAGGATTGAAAGCCGAGGTGATGGGATTGGCCGGTAATGTCCTTAAATCGGATGCATTGTCGCACGTTCCGGCACAAATGAAGGCCAAAAGGAATTGGGTGCCTCGTGACGGCAAGAGGCCCTTCGGGAAATCAAACGATCCCGCAACATGGATGGCCTTTGAGGAGGCCATAAAAAGAGGCAGGGGCAACGTTGCCTTTGCCCTCGACGGGGACGGCCTCGTTGCATTGGATTTAGACGATTGCATCGACAGCGGAAGGCTTCATCCGAATGCCCAAAAGATTATTGACCTGTGTCAATCTTACACTGAAATTAGCCTCTCCGGCCGTGGTCTTCATATATTCGGTTACGCCAAGCTGCCGTTTATGGGACGAAAAAAAGGAGTGTTGGAGGTATACGGGGCCAATCGTTTCATCGCAGTTACCGGAAATATCTTTGAGGACATGCACAAATTGAGAGACATCCAAGCAGGTGTAGACATTCTGATTAAGCGATTCTTCACGGAAAGAAAACAACCCGTCATGCTAAGGCCAAGGTCAATGATCGACCTGGACGACAAGGCCTTGCTGGAGCGTATTGCCCAAAGTAAGCAAGGCGACAAGTTCCTAAAACTTTGGCAAGGTGACACGTCGGGCTACCCAAGCCACAGCGAGGCTGACATGGCTTTGTGCCGTATTTTGGCTTTCTGGACCGGTGGAGACGGATCAAGGATAGATTCCCTTTTTCGTCAAAGCGGTTTGATGCGGGCCAAGTGGGACAGACGCCTTGGGGCGGGGTATACATACGGTACTTGGACGATAGAAAGGGCCTGCCATGATTGATAATGCCTTATCTACATGGGACAAGCTGGATATCGACACACAAAAAGCAAATGAAGGCAACAAAATCATCGTCGTAGACAAGTTTTATCCAAGACCTTTCACAGAACTGCTCATGGCAAGATACGCCTTTTGGTGGGCGGGGGCTAGGGAACCACTCCTTTGGTTTGATTCCAACTCGGGATTGTGGAGAGAAGACGGCCAAGGGCTTGTTGAGTCAAAGCTTAGGACATCTTTAGATGCACTCCCTGACGTACAAAAGAAGCGTTACGTTATAGATGAGATAGTCGCCGATGTAAAGGGGTGCTCGTGGAAAGGGCAGCCTCTTCCGGAACCTGACGTTAACCTTATACCATGTGCTAACGGAGTTTACGATTTAAACACAAAACAACTACGCAATTATCGGCATGATGATTATTTTACATGGAAATTGCCATGGGATTACAACCCTGATGCAATAAGCGAGCTGGTTATCCCTTTACTTGAAAGCTTTTTACCTAAAGAAGAGACTATAACGCTGTATGAACTTATAGCTTATTGCCTCTACAGGGCTTATCCTTACCAAAAGCTGTTTATGTTATATGGCCGAGGTTTAAACGGTAAGTCTCTTTTTGCAAAAATACTTGAGACGCTCTTAGGGATAGATAATGTATCACACACTTCGATGGGGGAGATTCAAAAAAGTAGGTTCGCAGCAAGTGAGCTTTATCAAAAATTTGCCAACATTTGCGGAGAGCTTGAGTACGACGAGATTAAAGATACCAGACTATTAAAGCAACTCTGTGGTGGCGATACCATACAAGCTGACAGAAAGTTTAGAAGCCCCATATATTTCAAGAACCATGCTAAGCTCATATTTCTTACGAATGAGGTGCCAATGTCAAGGGATACGACAGAAGCCTTTTATCGCAGGCTGTTTCTTATTGAGTTTCCCAAGAAGTTCAAGGAAAACCCACGCCTTGAAGTGGAGTTGGCTAATGCTGACAATGTGGAATATGAGGCATTGCTTTACGTAACGATAAAGCAGTTGGAGAAATTGATGGAGAATAACTTTATATTTACACACCACAAAAATGTAGACGAGACGAGGGAACTTTATTTAAAGCTGTCATCTCCGCTACAAACGTTCATTGAAGAGAATTGCGAAATTACACGGATGCAAAATGATTACATCTTTAAATTCGAGTTCAAGGAAAAGTTCGCACAATGGCTGCAGAATAAAGGAAGGACTGCATACACAGCAGAAAGAATAAACTCTGAGATGGAAAGGCTCGGTTTCGAGAGCGGGCAAAAAGGTGAAAATAAATGGCGAAGTTGGGTTGGTTTAACGTGGAAAAGTGCACAGTAACAGAAGTAACAGAAATAACACAGTTTTACAACCGATATATACTAAGAAAACATTAATTATAAAAGGGCGTTATTTCTGTTACCTTTGTTACCTCGCCTTAGTGAGTGCAAGTGTGTAAGTTATGATTTTTAAAGGAGGCTTTCGAGTTGTGTGTTAAACGAACTGCAAAGGATGATGACCAAGATATTGTATGTCCCAAATGCGGGACGTATCTGGGGCCAAAGCAACCATTGCCACACAGCTTGACCAGGTGCATTAAGTGCAAGCTGTGGGTGAACAACGAGGGCAAAGGGCACCAATGGAGGTAGCGGGTCCTTCCAGCACTTAAAAGCCTTGCGATGCTTGCGACCCCCGATTTTTGCCTAGGTGTGAACGAAAAAATTTGTAGTTTCAAGTTTCTCACGGGGAGGGGTAAAAGATGAAAAACCGAATAGTAAACGCCAAAACCTTGGCCGAGGTGCTTGGTATAACAGAGCAATACGTTAATAAGCTCGCCAAGATCGGAGTACTTGAAAAACACGGACGTGGGAAGTTTCCTTTGGAGTCAAATATCACCAAGTTTGTGGAATATCAAAAGGCGAGCGAAGGTCCTAAAACTCAAAATTGGAAGGAATCCTATTGGCAAGAGAAGGCCAAACACGAGCGGGCCTTAAGACAAATTGCAGAAATTAAGGTTGGCGAAGCACAAGGCAAGCTTCATGAGGCATCAAGGATTGAGCACGTGATGACGAACATGCTCATTACGTTTAGAAACAAACTTTTGGGTGTGCCGTACAAAATTGCTAATGTGCTGGTAGGTGTCGAAACTGCCGATGAAGCGTTGCAGGCCCTCAGAAAGGAGATGTGCGAGGCCTTAGATGAACTAAAAAGCTATGATACGACCATGTTTGCCGGACAAGAGGAGGCGTTGGATTAATGACGGATAAAGAGGAAATGGCAAGGTTGTTGAATCTATCGCTTGAGGAGTTGGACGAGTTGACATTACAGGGGATCATACACGAAGAAGAAGGAAGTTATCCGATAACGTCTAATGTTCAAGCTTACTTAAATTATCTAAAAACAGGAACTGATGACAAAGAGACAAAAGAAAACTATTGGACGGAGAGGGCAAAACATGAGAAGGCCAAGCGAAAGTTGTCGGAGTTGAAGCTCAAAAAGTTGAGGGATCGCATGCATGATGCCAAAGATGTGAAACGTGTGATGACTGACATGCTCGAGCATTACAGGCAACGTGTGCTTGAGATTCCAAAGGCCGTTGCCCCAAAGATAATTGGAATTAAAAATCCCGGCGAGGTAGCTAATATATTGGACGAAGAGATCAGAGCTGTGTTAACGGAATTGAGCGAGTATCCCCCTAAGGAGTAATGTGATGACGGGCAAGCCTGTCAACAAAGACATTTTCCGAAAGGTGGAGCGGGTTTTATATGACTATCCATTATTGGCCCAGCGTCTAGCTGTTCTTGAGCAGTATCTCATTGCACGCTGCAACATCTCGGAGGGTTACATAACCTTAGACAGTCACGGCATTGGATCTTCCATAGAAGAGCGGGTAATTTTGGCAAAGGAAAAAGACAAAGAATATCAAGCCTTGCTGCTTAAGATAGAGGCAGTTCGCAAGGCTTGCGAGATGTTGCCGGACGACCTGAAGCGGTTGGTAGAGATTTATTACTTTAAGAGAAAGTCCAGGTTTGCCGTGATGGAAGAGCTTGCCATTTCGGAAAGGAGTTTTTACAGGTTAAGAAAAAGAGCATTAGAGTATTGTGCTCATGTTATAGGAGAAAGGGCATTAAACGCCATAGCCTAAGTTGGCCCAAAATGGGCTTGTTTTCCTATAAGAATACCAATATACCTTTTGGTAAAACTTAAGGGCCTCCTGGAGGCTCCAAGAGGCCCTTTTTGCAGGAATGGCTTGCTAAGCTTCTTCTACAGGCTCACCAGGAAAAGATTCTTCAAACTCCATTTCGTGTTCTGGCAGTTGCTCGTAAAGCTCCATAGCCTCATCTTTAGAGAGCGGTTCTATGCTGTCCCTCTCGCCTTGCCATAAAGTAAGATGCACAGCAAAGAAACGCCCGTTTGGTGTCTTATAAAGGTAAGTATTCCGCCCGTTTCGCTCCATGTTATGCCCGTCCCAAAAACAATTGTGAGCTATTATTTGGGCCTTTTTAGTGTCGTACCTTACACCGCCTATGACTGCTTTCATTTTTCCTGGTTCCATCTTTGCTTCCTCCTTTTATTTTTTTTTGATGCTTTATGTGCCTTACCTGACACGCTTCTTACTTCCCAAAAACCTCTTAACAGGCGATGCCGTCTCGTGGGCCTCCCTTATGTCTGATTCTGCAAGAGCTATATAACGCTTCGTCATGTCAAGCGTGGAATGTCCCATGATTGTTTGCAGTGCAAAGGGGTTCATGCCGTTTCTAAGAAAATGAAGTGCTGCATCATGACGCAAGCCGTAGGGAGAAAGCCTTTTAAGGCCAAGCTTTGGTGCATAGTTTTTCTGCAATCTCTGCCTCCAGCCTGAGACGGTCAGCCTGTCTCCCTCATAATTTGCAAAAAGCAGCGGTGTTTCCCACTCCCTTGGCCTTGAGGCTATTAATGCCTGCAACGCCTTGGCCGTTTCTAGAGAGAAGGGCAATGTCCTGCTTTTTCTTGTCTTTGCGATTGATGCTCTGATTAGCACAGTCATTTCCTTCAAGTTGACGTCTTCAAGCTCCAAGGCCAAGGCTTCGCTAGGCCTAATAGCCGTGTCGATGGAAAGGCACAATAGGGCGTAGTCCCGCTTGCCACAGTAGGTTGTCTTGTCTGGAAGCTTTAAGAGCTTCGTCAGTATTTCCGCCGAATGCTGCACGATTCTTGGCTCGGCCTTTCTCGTCCTTATTCCTTCAAGCGGGTTTCCTGTATAAGCCCCCTCGTCTGCTAGCCACGAGAAGAAGGCTTTAAGATACTTTCTCCTGATGTTAAACGTAGCTGGTGCGATGCCGTCTTGGCCGAGGTATGAAAGCACGGCCATTCTCGTCTTGTTTGCGTCTTGAGGAGACCAGGCCTGCGGGCATTCTCTAAACAACAAGGCCACATGGTAGCGGTAATCTTTGATTGTGCGACTCGAGTAGCCTTCGGCCTTCTTAAAAAGCACAAAGGCTTCTAAAACATCTTGCCACGAACAAAAAACCTCTCTAAACAAAACTACACGACTCGTTTGGTTCATAACTTCGCCTTGCAGTTTTACGAAAAGAGCAAATTTAGGAGCGACGGTCTCCCTCAATTTTTACGAATTTCCCCTCAAAGGTAGTTGAATCACAACCGTTGTTCATGATAATATTAACTCCGTCCTTGACGGGCCTGTAGCTCAGTAGGATAGAGCGACGGCCTCCTAAGCCGTAGGTCGCCGGTTCGAGTCCGGCCAGGCCCGCCATTTAATGCAGTTCGTCAAGTTAATGATGACATAAAAATAATAGACAGGTCTTTCAATTCGATCTGTCTATTATTTTTTATGAGCTGTTCTATAGTATACTGGTAACAAACATTTCATATATAGGGTGAATTGAAATGGCGTCCCCAGATTGGCATGAAGAAGCAAGAGTGATGGTGGAAACTCAAATAAAAAGTCGCAATATAAAAAACGAAGCATTGCTTGAAGCGATGTCGAAGTTGCCGCGACATCTTTTTGTGCCCGATAATTTGCGACGCGTTGCCTATGCGGACTGCGCTCTATCTATCGGTGAAGGCCAGACAATATCGCAACCTTACATCGTGGCCAAGATGACAGAATTGCTAGATCCTCAGAAGGGTGACAAAGTCCTTGAAATTGGCACTGGATCGGGTTATCAGGCAGCGGTTTTGGCATTTTTAGGATGCGAGGTATACACAATAGAAAGGATCGCTGCTTTGTCAAAAAAGGCGAAAAAGGTCTTTGAGAAGCTTGGAATTGCAGATAAGGTCCGGACAAAGATAGGCGACGGAAGGTTGGGCTGGGCAGAAGAATCTCCCTTCGACCGCGTCATTGTAACGGCAGCAGCGAGCAAAATAGAGGAGACATGGATAGATCAACTTGCAGAAGGCGGCATGTTGGTAGTTCCCCTGGTCGTATCCTTCAGAACGGAACAATTGATTAAAATAACAAAACTCAAAGGCAGGCTTCATGAAGAACGACATGACTATTGCTCTTTTGTGCCGCTTTTGCCAGGAGTGAAAGAGGTATGAGAAAAAAGCTCAGCTTGATATTGCTTTGTTTGCTTCTTTTGTTTGCTGAAGTTTATTTATTGTTTGTTCCGCAGTATTGGTTATGTCTTTCCCATGCAAGCGGAAGGGACGGATTTTTGGTTCCCCTGGGGCAAGGGGTGATTTTAAGCTATATCCACAGCCTCGAGCGAACTCCCGTCGAAGATGTGTTCATATTACAGGGGGACCGCATATGGCTTTACGAAGAGAGGGTTAAATCCCACAATGCGGGGCTGCCGACATTTGACCAATATCCTGGTTCGATGATCAAGACGAAGAATTGGCTGATATTTCGTGGAGGTAGACGTCATTGGCCATATGTTCAATGCAGAGTGGGTAATGATTCGATAGGTGAGAATATATTGACCATAGGCAGAGAGCGATACGAACTCTACAATACTTATCGAGGAGAGTCGATTCGCCTATACGTGCTAATGAGACCCTTATTATAGTAAAATATATAGTAAAATAACGAAAATTCATTCTTAAAAGGGGGACGCTGAATGGTGGACAACAAGCCTCAGGATCAAGTAATCGATCTAAATGAAGTCATGCGTCAATACGATACTGAATCGCGTTATCGAACGCTAAAGGGGTGGCAGAACTATTTTATCTTAGTGATAGCTGTTGCAATGTCGCTCTTTCATCTTTACACAGCTGGTTTCGGTCTTCTCTTGGCCATGAAGCAGAGGGCGGTTCACCTGGCATTTGTACTGTTTTTGACCTTTTTAATGTATCCTGCTACCAAAAAATCCCCAAGTGATAAAATTCCTTGGTATGATTTCATTCTGGCGACTGTCGCGGCATATTCTGTGCTTTATATGGTGATACATTTTAACGAGCTTATCATGCGCTCCGGGCTTCCAACGACCATGGACATATTCATTGGATTCTTGGGTATTGGTATGCTCCTTGAAGCCACCAGGAGAGTTTCAAACCCTGTGTTGCCGATCCTTGCTATTATTTCTATCATCTATTGCTATTTCGGCAGATATTTTCCTTCGCTTTTTGCCCACAGGGGGTTTAACATCGCTCGTATAATTAACCATATGTACTTGGGTACAGAGGGAGTTTTTGGAGTGCCTATTTCCGTTTCGGCAACTTTTGTCTTTATGTTCATCCTCTTTGGCTCCATTCTTCAGGAGACGGGAATGGGTAAATTCGTAATAGATTTGGCATTGGCCATAGCCGGCAAGTCTACGGGAGGTCCCGCAAAAGTGGCCGTATTAAGCTCGGGAATCATGGGGACCATATCAGGTTCGTCGGTAGCAAATGTCTGCACAACCGGCACTTTTACCATTCCCCTTATGAAGAGTATAGGATATAAACCGTATTTCGCAGCAGCCGTTGAAGCCGTCTCTTCCACCGGCGGGCAGATCATGCCCCCAATAATGGGCGCAGTAGCCTTCATCATGGCTGAGTTTTTGGGCGTTCCTTATATAAAAGTTGCCTTGGCAGCCGTAATTCCGGCACTTTTATATTACGCTGCCGTCATGATACAGGTACACCTCGAAGCTACAAGGCTTGGCCTGGTGGGATTGCCTAAGGAAAGATTGCCCGAACTCTGGAAATTACTGAGAGTAAAGGGGCATTTGCTCATCCCATTGTTTGCAATCATATATTTCCTCGTTGCCGGATATACTCCCATGAAGGCTGCTTACTATGGCGTACTTACCACAATAGCCGTGTCCTTCATATCTAAAGAAACGAGGCTTACGTTTCCCAAGTTAATTGACGGCTTAGCCAACGGAGCCAAGGGTTCTCTTGGAGTGGCTTGCGCCTGCGGCACGGTAGGGATCATAGTAGGAATGGCCACATTGACGGGTCTCGGACTTAGAATTGCGAGCCTGATAATTACGATTTCTCAAGGAAATTTGTTAATAACACTACTTCTTACAATGGTAACCTGTATATTGTTGGGAGCGGGTCTTCCTACGACGGCGAACTTCATCGTAACGAGCACAATTGCAGCACCTGCCCTTCTTCAACTCGGCGTCGCTCCCATAGCGGCATATATGTTCGTCCTTTACTTTGGTATTGCCGCGGATTTGAGTCCGCCGGTAGCTTTGGCGGCTTACGCCGGGGCGGGCATTGCAGGGTCTGAACCAATGAAAACAGGCGTTACTGCCGTCAAACTGGCTCTGGCAGGTTTTTTGGTTCCTTATATATATGTAATGAACTTGTAGCTTTCATGCTTTCAAATACAGCTTCTATCTGTTTTTGGTTCCTTATATATATGTAATGAACCCGATGCTTGTATTGGTGGACGTAACACCTATACCTTTTGTCCTAGCCATAGCAACGGCCATGATGGGCGTATTTCTCCTTGGAATGTCGACCATAGGCTACTATAAAGCCCAAATACCTTTTTGGCTCAGGATTATAATTTTCTGTGGGGCCATAGGTCTTTTGAAGCCTGGATTATACTCCGATACCCTTGGTCTGGCGGTCATGATATTTACCATCTTCTTCCAAAAAAGGAGAGCATTAAGAAAAGTTGAAAAATAAATAAGGGTACTATATTCATGTCATTATGTGTATAATGCACTTTATAAGGTGCCGCTTATGTCTTTGCGGCACCTTCTTAAACAACGATTCTAGGAGGTTTTGTAAATGCCGGACGACTATAAAGACACGTTGAATTTGCCTAAAACTTCATTTCCGATGAAAGCTAACCTTGCAAAAAGAGAATTGGATATGTTGAAGTTCTGGGAGGACATCGATATCTACGAAAAATTAATGGAAAAAAGAAGGGGTGCCGAACCCTTTATCCTACATGACGGTCCCCCTTATGCAAACGGCAATATACACATCGGGACTGCTTTTAACAAGATATTAAAGGATATGATACCTAAGTATAAATGGATGAGGGGTTATTTTGCGCCCTATGTGCCCGGCTGGGATACTCACGGCCTTCCTATAGAGCTTAGAACCCTGAAGGATGAGGGCCTCGATAAAGATTCCCTGCATCCCATCGAATTAAGAAAAAAATGCATGCAATACGCGGAACGCTACATAGATGTTCAACGCGATGAGTTTAAGCGTTTGGGAGTAATCGGAGATTGGAAAAACCCTTATATCACCTTCAAGCCGGAATATGAAGCTATTGAGCTTGAGGCCTTCGCAGAAATGGTAGACCATGGGTACGTATATCGGGGCCAGAAGCCCATTTACTGGTGCACGGATTGCCAAACTGCACTTGCAGCGGCAGAAATAGAATACGAAGATATATATTCGCCATCTATATACGTGGCCTATTCATTGAAAGCGAGCGACTTTTCTTTTTTGAAGGGAAAAGAATCCTATGCCATCATATGGACTACAACGCCATGGACTCTTCCCGCAAGTCTAGCAATAGCTGTCCATCCTGATTTCGATTATGTCTTCGCGAGTTCCGGGGACAAGATCTTCTTATTGGCAAAGGGGCTGATTGAGAAGGTTCAGCAGCAGACAGGTATTCATTTCGACAGTATACTTCACGAGATAAAAGGAAAAGAATTAGAAGGTCGCAAGGCCGTTCATCCCTTCTACGATGACAGAGAGATATTGTTCGTCCTCGGAGAATATGTCTCCTTGGACGAAGGAAGCGGTTGCGTCCATACTGCACCGGGACATGGCGTCGAGGACTTTGAAACCGGAGTAAGGTATGGACTCGAAATATACAATCCCGTCGACGACAGAGGCTATTTTACCCCGGAGACGCCGTTGGTTGGCGGTTTAAGCCTGGATGACGGATCTAAAAAATTGATGGGAGTTTTGAGGGAAAGAGGTAGGCTTTTGGGAGAGGGCAAGATAATGCACTCCTATCCTCATTGTTGGCGGTGCAAAAAGCCGGTTATTTTCAGAGCGACGAATCAATGGTTTATTGCCGTGTCAAAATTCAGGGATGATTCGTTAAAGGCGATATCGTCGGTTCAGTGGATACCCTCCTGGGGACAGGACAGAATTGCCAACATGGTAAGAGACAGGTCGGATTGGTGCATCAGCAGACAGAGGATTTGGGGTGTTCCCATACCTGCATTTTATTGCAACGACTGCGGAGAGCTAATTCTCACAAGCGATCGCATTAGAAGGGTAAGCGAGAAGGTAAGCAAAGGAGGTAGCGATTGCTGGTGGCGGCTGGAACCGGCGGAGTTATTGGATGATCTTGCTTTTTGCCCAAAATGCAAATCGAAGTCCCTCCGAAAAGAGACTGATATATTCGACGTTTGGTTCGATTCGGGAACTAGCCACATGGCAGTTCTGACGACACGACCCGAGCTAAAGTGGCCTGCCACGATGTATCTGGAGGGGAGTGACCAGCATAGAGGATGGTTTCAAACTTCTCTGCTTACGTCCGTTGCCACAAGAGGGAGAGCTCCCTTTGAGATGGTGTTAACCCATGGATTTATCGTGGACGGTGAGGGCCGCAAGATGTCAAAGTCTCTCGGTAATGTGGTACAACCCCAGGAGGTTATAGGTAAATACGGGGCAGATATATTGCGCCTATGGGTTGCCTCTACCGATTATAGAAACGATATAAGGATATCGGAGACCATATTGCGCAATTTGGTCGAATCCTACAGAAGGATAAGAAACACTTTGCGATATATCCTCGGCAACCTTAGCGATTTCGATCCCCATAAAGACAGCGTTCCCTTTGAGGAAATGGAGGAGATGGACCTTTGGATACTATCTAAACTTCAGGGCGTGATAAGCAAGGTCACCAAAGGATTTGAGAACTTTGAATTCCACGTTCCCACCTTCACGATTCATCAGCTGTGCGTCAACGAGCTTTCGGCATTTTATCTGGACGTGAATAAGGATCGACTTTACGTGGAGGCTTCTGACTCGAAATTGCGGAGAAGCTGTCAGACTGCATTATGGAATATAATAAAGGAGTTAACATTAATGCTTTCGCCCATACTGAGCTTCACTTCCGAAGAGGTATGGCAGTACTTACGTCAAATAGATAACTCGCTTTCCGAAAGCGTATTTCTGGAGGATTGGCCTGTCCTGGATTCGAATCTTTATCACGAATCGCTGGAGGAGAAATGGGACAGGATCCTATGGCTTCGGGGAGCGGTAAGCAGAGGCCTCGAAATTGCCCGCAACCAAGATCTGATTGGGCAATCTCTTGAAGCCTGTGTAAACATAAAACTTGATGACGAAACGAGAAAGTTAAAGGACCTCTTATCTTCCTACTGGTGGAAGGAAGTTTTTATAGTATCTGACGTTCAGTGGGTTGAAGGTTTGCCGGAAGCGCCGGTAATGCACGATGACGATGAGACGGGTGTCGAAGTAGCGATTGCTAGGGCCAAGGGAGAGAAGTGTCCGAGATGCTGGATGTATGCGCCTGAAGTGTCGGAAATCGGCCTTTGCAACAGGTGTAATCAGGTGTTGCAACGATCTCGGTAAACTGAATGGGGGCAGGCGTTGGTATAAAATGGACAATTACTGCGAGGACATGAAAAAGAAATTAATTCAGAAGAAGGAAGAGCTTGGTAAAGTGGTGGAATCGCTGCTGCTTGAGGCGACCGACATCAATGTGGGTGAATTATCGATGCTGGATACAAATCACCTTGTTGATACTGCAATGGACATGCTCGACCGTGAGCAAATAACCGGGAAATTGGAGAGTATAAAGGCAATGATTGCCGATATAGACCATGCCCTTGCCAAGCTCGAAAAAAAGAGCGATAAGTTTGGATTATGTGAACGATGCGGTAATGTAATAGAAAATGAACGGCTACAGGCCATGCCGTGGTCTCGCTATTGCATAACCTGTAAAACCAATATGGATAAACGGAGATGACGATATCCTAGAATATGGCTGAGAAAGTTGAAGTTGTCGTTTCGGATGAATTTATAGGTGAAAGACTCGACTTTGCCTTGTCCAAAATAACAGCCAGATCTCGAAGCCAAATTCAAAGAGCTCTGCGGGAAGCGGGTTTTAAGCCATCGATGAAAGTAAGAGAGGCCATGAACCTCGAGCTGAGCTTCCATGATGAAGAGAAGGAGGCAATGCTCGAGCCTGAACCTGTAAATTTTGAAGTGCTCTACGAGGATGCCGATATTATAGTTATAGATAAGCCTGCTCCCCTTGTCGTTCATCCTGCTGCTGGTCACTGGTACGGCACCTTAGTACATGGGCTTGTATATCGATACCCTGAGCTTGCAGATTCGGATATGAGAAGACCGGGTATAGTCCATCGCCTGGATGCCGGAACATCGGGACTAATGGTAATAGCCAGAAACCTTTTCTCGAAACAGAAACTTACAGATGCCTTTAAAGCGCGCTCTGTGAAAAAAGAATACCTAGCCTTAGTATATGGACATCCCAATAAAGGAAAGGGAACTATTGCAAGCTCCATAGGCAGACATCCGAAGAATCGGCTAAAGATGGCTGTCGTATCTGGAGGCAGGGAGGCCATCACAGAATATGAGGTTCTTTGGAGTAACGATAAATTTTCTTTCTTACGCTGCGCGATCCACACCGGCAGGACCCATCAGATAAGGGTTCATTTAAAGGATATGGGATGTCCCATCGTTGGAGACAGGCTTTACGGATGCAATTTGAAAGCAGAATGGGTTCCCAAGGACCGTTTCTTTCTTCATGCATGGAAGCTTGCTTTTCCGCATCCTAGGGATGGCAGGATAATGACTTTTAGGTCCTTCTTGCCTTCGGAACTTAAGAAAGCTCTTTTAGGAGCTCGAGCCACAAATTAGGCGAAACTCGAATCGAAGAAAAGTTGGTATAGGTGACATGTCCAGGGCCTGATTTTGGCAATGCCTTCACATACTTTCGTAGAGTGTAGTCAACAATATGATATGATGTATTTTTTGCCTTGCTGTAATAGGCTGCCAACGAAGCGGCGAATTCGACTAATCTGTCATTTGCCCCATTTCCAGATAATTTTAAAATTACATGTGATCCTGAAACTTCCTTGGCATGAAACCAAATGTCCTCCGACGAAGCTACTTCAAATGTAACATATCTGTTTGCCTTTGCGTTTAATCCGACATACACGATGTATCCGCCCTTGAGGTCGAACCTCTTATGAGGGGGGGTGTATCTTTTCTTTCTTTTTGAGTCCTCAGTGCCGATGCCATTAAACGTAAAATCATCCAATATCTTTTTTATATCGCTAATGTCGGTTAAAATTGAGACAAAATCACGATATTCGTCGAGTTCCCTTAAGGAAGCCTGTAAGGTCTCCATTTCCCTTTGAAGCCTTTCTTGATCTCTATGATATTTTTTGGCAAGGTTAAAGTATCTTTTTGCGTTTTCGATAGGTGATAGCTTCGGATCAAGTTCTATTTCAACCGTTCCGAAGCATTCGTCCCAACTCCTTAATTTAACCGAAGAAGACCCCTTGCGGACCTCATGAGCATAGGATAACAGCAGGGTGCCGTAGTGATTCCATTTTTCTGCTTTCTCGACCATGGAAATGAGGTTCGATAACCCCCTAATTTTATCCGATAATCTCCGCCTATCGGAATCAAGGATTTTGTGTATTTGTTGGAGCATAACCTCTCTCTCTCGATCGAAAAACTGAAAAAGGATCTTCCTGGAAAAAAGGAGGGGGGTTTCGTCGCACTTCAAGGCTTTGTCCAATATAATCGGAAAAACGGTCAAATAGCCGTCTATATTCTGGCAAATTAATTCCCTTAAGGGGAGAAAGTAAAGCTTCTGCAAATAGGGTTCAAAATCGATGCACTTATTTTCCCATTCCTTCGACAAAATTCCGGCCAAAGTGGCTCCAATGCCTCGGTACCTCTTTAAGTTCGTCATATCCTCTTTGCTGAAGTTTTCAACATCAGGACCGCTGAAAGGTGGAGGAGATACATAAGGCAGCCCGGGAAGTATGGATCTATACCTGTTTATTTCGGGGTGAACGTGTTTTGCGGTCTCTATGACTTTTTCTTTGTCATCTAAAATAATCAAGTTAGCCTGTCTTCCTGTTGCTTCAAATACGATAAAGCGGGAAACGTCAACTCCGGCTCCCAGTGGTCTTGAAAATTCCAACACTAATACACGATCTCTGTTCAATTGAAAGGCACGAACCAACGACCCACCGACAATATGGCTTTTGACGACTCCAAAAATGGGGTGAGTTTTGTCTTTGAGGTCCTTTAAAATTTCCAATTCATATCTATCGATCAATGCTATCCCGCAACAGCGACTATCCCAACTCAACCAAAGCCAGTCGCCGTTATGCCCAAGCTGTAATGCCAACCATTCAGGTCCGGCTTCACAACGGTAAAGTATCTTGTTTGCGAATCGCTCGTTTATATCCAAAACCCAACCATGGGTCATCTCTGGTCCGTAGTGCACTTGAGATTTCTCCTTTATTTTTTGTTCAAATCCCATAAGGCGCAGAAAGAACAGACTTCATTCCAAGAAGGAATGTCACAGATCTCGCAGCGGGAGTCAGGCATGTCTATATTCCGGGCTTTAAAGATATCTATGTATTTGACATATCCGAGGTAAAAAGCTTGTTTTGCACCCGGAGAGTTTTCTTCGATCTCATTTAGAATGTGTTTCCAACGCAGGAACGTGGCACCCTCGGAATAGGGACACTCCTTCTGGATATAATCAATCCCCTGAAGCAAGCAATATACGGTATTTTCCTTCTCCGTACAAAGAATCAACGGTTTAGCCTTAGCAAATTCGCCTTTCCAAAGGGGAGGAGAGTAGGGAGCTCCTTTGGCAAGATAATCGAACTTCCAGTAAAGGAGGTTTCCAAGTAGGGCAGCCGCCTGATCATCCAAATTGTGTCCTGTGACTATTACGTCAAAATTTCCCTCTCTGGCCGTTTTGTTCATGTAATACCTCTTCGTTACTCCGCATACTGAGCAGGTCTTGCGCTTTTTTGAATACGCCTTATCGGGAATCGACATGCCATGAAGCTCTTTGACGTTTACGACGTGTAGCTTTTTCCCGATACGATTTGCAAATGTTCTCGAGAGCTCTTCGCTTTCATCGGAGTAATCATTTTCTTTTATGCCTAAATTAATGTACAAACCATGAGCATTGTAGCCGAGGCGAGTGAGTATATCCCAAAGCGCCAAACTATCCTTGCCGCCCGATACGGCTACCAATATCTTGCTATCTTTGGTAAACATCTTGAATTCATCTATAGCTTTGGCAGCTCGTTTCAACATCCAATGGTCGAAGTGATCGGCACATAGGGCCAAATTGTGTTGAGGCAAGCCTATAATGGCCTTTTCATGGCAAATTCTGCACTTCATAGATGCTTAACCTCCGCTGACGGTATCGATGATCCGGACTTCGTCGTCAGGATTGAGCGTCTCGTCCTCGGTAACGATTGCTCCATTTCTTATGACGACCACTTCGCCTTTATTTAAAGCCATTTTTTTTAAAAGTTTATTTACTGACATTGTCTCTTTAAATTCAAGCACTTCACTATTGTAGCGAACCCTCACTATTTCAGAGCCCCCTTGTGCTGTTAATAATGAACAGGGATTGACGCGAACAAATACCATATCACATGTAATGATGCTTGACAAGCGAGCGATAAGACGCTTACAATGAATTTCGCTTAAGGGGCTGTAGCGCAGAGGGAGCGCGTTTCCTTCGCACGGAAAAGGTCGGGGGTTCGAGTCCCCCCAGCTCCACCAATAAAAAATTCGGGGCGTAGCGCAGTCTGGTTAGCGCACCTGCTTTGGGAGCAGGGGGTCGAAGGTTCAAATCCTTTCGCCCCGACCAGAATGACAATAAAAAGGGCAGGACATTATCATTAGATATGAGATATGCTTTATCCTGCCCTATTTTATTGCGGTTGTGGTAGTTTGGCATGTAGTATTTGAGAAATAGAGAATTTTATGATTTTCTTGCCTTGATTTTTTAACATCCAAGGTATTGCGCAAGCACATTCGTTATGCTAGTATTATTCGCGTCGAGGGCGGGAATAGCTCAGCTGGCTAGAGCGACGGCCTTCCAAGCCGTAGGTCGCGGGTTCGAATCCCGTTTCCCGCTCCAGTTTATTTGAAGGGCGCCCGTAGCTCAACTGGACAGAGCAACGGACTTCTAATCCGTAGGTTGTGGGTTCGAGTCCCGCCGGGCGCGCCATAGTATTCGTGGTGTTTGATCAAAATAATATCAATGAAAAATGAAAATTTTTCCTGCGATATTGCGGTTTGTTAACAAATGGCAATATCAGGTCAACACATCAATCAGTATCATGTATAACAGTCCCCTGTTTGCCCAGAAAGGCAGGAGGGGACTGTTGTAGTAGTATCTGCTAATTAAGCTCGGGTTAATATTATCTATAAGCGTAGTGATAAATTCTATCAGTTAATAAGTCGGCCTATTAGTACAATGATATTAGATACATTTGATTTTTAAGAATTTTCATATGAATCATTGATATTAAATTATGATTTGTGATAATATATCATGGGGCGCGATCGGGCAGGTCATAATTGGCCAAATGCTCTATTCCCGATGATTGCTCCATTTTTTTTATACAAAGGAACTCGACCGCGTCAAGTTTTTGTAGG
>DGDP01000085.1:0-278 GCA_002385485.1 Acetomicrobium sp. UBA3949
ATTTCCCGGCAACATACTAAAAGAGATCCGAAACAACCCATGCGTCTCGGACCTCTAGCGTTCTGGAGCCGACTGCCGGAATCGAACCGGCGACCCCTTCCTTACCATGGAAGTGCTCTGCCTGCTGAGCTAAGTCGGCTTAATGGTGGGGGGAGCAGGATTTGAACCTGCGAAGGCGTCCGCCGGCAGATTTACAGTCTGCTGCCTTTGGCCACTTGGCTATCCCCCCGAAAGCCAACCGCATAAACCGGCTCGCGAAAATGATTATACAAGGACCT
>DGDP01000085.1:535-4386 GCA_002385485.1 Acetomicrobium sp. UBA3949
AAGGAAAGGGGCGGCATCCCCACAGAAAAGCCAAAAGTCCAATCGCTACGATCATCATATAAAGCAAATACGTTCAAGTCAATAAGCCTGTTGGGAATATTAAGCCTTATCCCAACTTCCCAAATATCATCAAAGCTATTCCAATCGTCATCCATGGCGTAACCTACAGTGCCGAAGAATTCGGGCTCAAACCTTGCAAACCAGCCTCTTATCAGGGCGCTCTTCAAGCCTACTCTGGCCCAGGCCGTGTTATCCGCCATAATAGGATGTCCATAACGACTTAACAGCTCTCCGTGGCCTCCAAGGTAAGATGCCCAAGCAGGAGTGCTCGCATCCCCTTTCTCAAGACCTCCGGAAAAATTCAGGCTCAACTTATCTCCAACGGAAAAAGAAGAATAAAAGTCCAAATGCCCAAGCAACGTTTCTCCTTCAGGATACCATAGCACTCCTTTGGCTTCAAAATATCTCTTTGATTTATCTGTTGATTTATTCTTATAAAAAAGTTTGACCATTGGGCCCCAATGATGATCGCTTCCATCACCATCTATGTAATCGAAGGCGAACCCTCCGCTAAAGGGCAGTAAGTCTTCGTCGACCTTGCTAAATCCCAAATACAAAAAAGACCTCTTCCAATCTACTTTTCCACTGTTTTCAGGAGAAATCTCCCAATCTTGAAAGGCCAGATCCGATTCGAAACGCCACGCGCCTCCCTCTTGCCCCATATAGCTAGCCCTCGCTAGAGTGTTCTCGCCCAACCATAATTTTAAGTTTGCCTGATCGCCTATGTCCAGTACATCTCTTCCCGTATATTCGAGGCTAACCCACCTGTTGTGGGAGGACAGGTTTGTGCTGTAGCCATAGAATTTATATTCTTTAGGAGGTTTCCTTTGTACCACGAACTCTACGGTGACCTCTTCGTCATCTTCTAAAAGTTTGTAGTCGGCTGTTGCCACACGATCATGCCTCAAAAGTTCCAAAAGGGCTTCATTAACTAGTGCCATACTCAGCGGCCTACCTATCCACCATCTCTTTTCGTCAATAAAGGATTTTTCTATATCGGGCAATCCGGTCAAGATCACGTTTTTGACGACGGGCTTTTCGGCGGAGGTGTAAGTCTCATCAACTTTATTGGCCGCAAGCAGCTTTATATTCTCTATCTCTTGAGCGGCGGCAACTGTGCCGCGCTCGATTATTCGAGACGCATTGGAGAAGTCCATCAAAGATATATCGTCTACGGAGGGGCTTATCACAAAATCCGAGTATTGCAGGTCCTCTTGGACATTTTTTGCCGTCACTATGCCGACCGTTTGGCCCAACACGTCCACTATCGAACGTATCTCCTCTTTGGTCACCAACTTTCCTGTGACATCTACAGCTACCACTGGATAATCGGGAAAAAGCTCTTTTGCCACTCTAACGGGCAAATTTGCCACCATACAGCCGTCGATGAGGAGCTTGCCTTCATAAGGCCACGGGGAAAATATACCTGGCAGGGCCATCGATGCCCTCATCGCAGAAGCGAGATTTCCCTTGGTTATTACAACCATGTCTCCGGTTTTAAGGTCCGTGGCGACAGCTGCGAAGGGTATTGGCAATTTCATGAAATCGTAGGTTTCCGCTTTAGCTGTATATTTCAACATCTCCTCATAAAGACCCTTGCCTTCCATGAGCCCCTTTCTTCCAACAATTCGCCCTTCCTTATCGTAACCAATTCTGATTATCGACTTACTCTGAGACGATGGCGTTTTGCCGTCCCTTGAATCGGAGAACAATTCGTATATGTCCAATTCCTGAAAAATATTTGCCAGTTCGTCTCCATCGTATCCCGCGGCTGCTAAACCTCCAATTACCGCTCCCATGCTCGTTCCCACAATTCCGACTATTTGCACTCCCTCGTCTTGCAGGACTTTGATAACACCTATATGGGCCAATCCCTTAGCTCCCCCTCCCGAGAGAGCCAAGACAACTCCCTCATCAGCTGAAGCATCAGATTGTTTACAAAATAACATCACAGAAAGCAAAAAGATCATCAACAGCCTGGCTTTATTTTTTTTGAACATAATGTTAACCTCCAGGAAAAGTAGATTTTCTGTATTATTATATCTTTATGGTGCAACTAATACCCTATAAACACAAAAACCACAGAGTGAAGGGGGAGTTAAGATGGATTTAAAAGACAAGGTTGCTTTGGTAACAGGTGGAAGCAGGGGTATAGGCAAAGCAATTTGCATGGATCTGGCAGCCCATGGAGCACATATTGCTTTAACCTACAACACAAAGGAAGAACCGGCCCTGGAGACCGTCAGAGAAATCGAAAAAACGGGAAGAAAGGCACGTCATTATAGAGTAAACCTCTACGACAGGGCAGAAATAAGCGCTGTCGTTCAACAAATCGTCGAGGACTTCGATACTATCAACATACTTGTAAACAACGCGGGTATAATAGGGGAAAACACGATACTACTGGAAATCGGCGAGGAAGAGTGGGACAGGGTGTTGAACTTGAACTTGAAGGGGGTATTTTTGCTCACTCAATGCGTCTTACCCTATATGATCGGCAACAGGATGGGTAAAATAGTTAATATAAGCAGCCTGGCGGGTAAAAATGGAGGGACCATGGGCGTTCATTATGCAGCGAGCAAGGCGGGGCTGATCGGCATGACCTTTCATCTAGCGAGAGAATTAATCGAACACAACATCGAGGTCAACGCCGTAGCCCCGGGGCCTGTGGACACAGAGCTTTTGACGCCCGAAGATAAATCCCGATTGGCCGCCCTTTCTCCAAACGGCAGATTGGCCTATCCAGAGGAAATCGCCCATGGGGTAAGGTTTTTGATAGAAAATGATTACGTAAACGGCGAAGTGTTGGACATCAATGCAGGAAGATATATGGACTAATAAAAGCAAGATCATGTGGGAAAATATCAAAGATATCGAATCCCACTGTTGGTCATAGGTTGGATGAAAAAAATAAAAAAACACAAAGGAGATCTGACCATAGCCATGTTTCCCAAAAAGACTCTAGGAGTATTAGGCGGTATGGGACCTCTTGCCTCCGCGGAATTCATGACGCTGCTGGCCAAATTGGCCCCTGCCGAATGCGATCAGGAACACCCAAAGGTAATTTTGCTTTCTTGGCCACAAATACCGGACAGGACCAAAGCCATATTGAGGGGGGGGGAGAAGATCCTTCGCCCTACTTGCTCGAAGGATTGCGCAAGCTTGCCTCCTGGGGCGCCGACCTGTTGGCCATCCCCTGCAATACAGCCCATTATTTTATAGATAAAATGGAGGCTGATTTGCCGAAACCGTTAATCCACATAGTGGAGGCAACTCTTGAAGAAACAAAAAGACGTACATCCGGTGGAGCATGGCTTCTTGCCACCTGCGGAACGATAAAGACGGAGCTTTACCAAAAACACGCCCAAGAAATGGGAGTGCAGCTTTTGCTGCCCGAAAAAAGTTCGCAGGAACAAATCCAAAATTGCATCGAACTGGTAAAGAAAAACGATTTGCGAGGCGCGGGCTCTCTGTTAAAGGATATCCTGTCCTCGCTGAGCAGGGAAAGGGATCTCCCCTTTGTTGCAGCCTGTACTGAGATTCCCCTGGCTTTCAAGGCGATAGGCAAAGAAGGCCTGATGATTTCCAGCCTCGATGCCCTTGCTTTAAAATGTATTTCCGTTATTTACGATCAAAAGAGTCTTTGCTCTTAGAAGGGCAAAAAAAGAAGGGCAACGAATAAAATGACCACGAATATCAAGGCAAGTATCAGGCGTAGATCTAAACCGACCTTCGCAATAGATTGCGGTGTCTTCACTTTAATGTCTCCCGGCGCAATGAATCTGAAATAA
>DGDP01000038.1:0-22428 GCA_002385485.1 Acetomicrobium sp. UBA3949
TTCTCCTGCCTCAGCCTTAGATATATTACATACAGAGGGGATGAACCCCCTGTGTATGTAATAGGTATAACATAATTCATAGTAGGAGGTGTTTTAGGTGTTTGTAAGCCATACTTTGCGCACTAAGGCTTGCGAGGAGCTGATAGACATTACGCGTACGGTGGAAGAGGACGTAAGCTTTTCAGGCATAAAGGAGGGCTTATGTGTGGTTTACGTCCCTCACACCACTGCGGCGGTTACGATAAACGAAGACGCTGATCCAAGCGTCAGGGAGGACATCTTGAGACAGCTTAAGAACCTGGCTCCTCGTAAGGGAGAGTATTCGCACCTCGAAGGCAACTCCGACGCCCACATAAAATCAAGCCTGCTTGGAGCATCGCAAACCATACCAGTTCACGAAGGCCGCCTCGTGCTCGGCACCTGGCAGGGCGTATTTTTCTGCGAATTCGACGGTCCGAGGGACAGGCGCTTTTATGTGACCCTAACTTGAGATAGCTTGTTGACCTGGGGGGCTATAAATTCTTACAATAGTAAAAGGATTCCCTATTCCGATTCATCATGAAATGATCAAGAATACGGGGGTGATTGCGTGAGGAGGATTATAGCGGGTTTGGTTATGGCTGCATTGATATTCGGTGCCTCTGCGGCGATGGCTCAGGATACCATCAAGATAGGTTATCTGGCCGCGCTCACGGGCGATTGGGCCGCTTACGGGCAGACGGAGCTGAAATCGGCCCAATTGGCGGCAGAGGAGATCAATGCCCAGGGAGGTGTGTTGGGAAAGAAGCTCGAGATAGTGCCCTACGACTTCAGGACCAGGGCAGAGGATGCCGTGAACGCCGTGCGCAGGATGATAGAGCAGGATAAGGTGCTCGCCATAATAGGGGCCAACGGAAGCGGCATCAACATCGCCACGGCTCCGGTGGTAAACCGAGCAGGGGTGTCTCAGATCGGCACCGTTTCGACCAACCCCCTGGTGACGGTGGATAACAACGGCAAGGTGCGTCCCTATTCCTTCAGGATATGCTTCACCGACCCATATCAGGGGACAGTGTTGGCCTATCTTGCGGCCAAGGAGATGGGCAAGGAAAAGGCAGCCATACTCTACGACGTGGGCAACGAATACTCTCAGGGCCTTCGCGAGTTCTTCATGAAGTACTTCAAGGATTATGGCGGCCAGACCGTCAGCGATCAGGGATTCCGCGGCGGCGTTGATGTCGATTTCAGGGCACAGCTAACGGAGATCAGGAACTCCGGAGCCGACGTCTTGGTGCTTCCCAACATGGGCAAGGAGATGGCGCTAATAATCAAGCAGGCAAGGGAATTGGGCATGAAGGACCTGTTGATCATAGGCGGCGACGGGTATGCCGAGTTCATGTGGGATATAGCCGGCGATGCCATGGAGGGCACCTACTGGGTTAACCACGTGGCCCCCGAGGACCCCGCCATGCAGCCCTTCTTTGAGGCCTACAAGAAGAAGTACAACGACGAATGCAAGGAGTTCGTAAACGGCGTGCTGGCCTACGACTCCGTTTACTGGCTGGCCGACGCCATAAAGAGGGCGGGCAAGGCCGACAGCAAGGCCATCAGGGACGCCCTTGAAAACACCACTAACCTTCAGCTCCATCACGCTGTGCTAACCATCGACCCGACGGACCACAACCCAAAGGACAAGGACGCCGTCATACTCGTTTGCAAGGACGGCAAAGCCAGGTTCTTCAAGAAGATCAGGCCGCAATAATAAGATCGCTGTAATTGCCTTACCGGGGCGGGGTCAAATGCTCCTCGCCCCTCTTTTTAAAAAGACTGAGACGAGGTGAAGGCCTTTGGGAACGCTGGCCCAACAGCTCATTAACGGAATATCTCTGGGTTCCGTATATGCACTGATAGCCGTGGGGTACTCTCTGGTATACTCCATACTCCTTTTTTCTAACTTTGCCCACGGCGGTTTTTTGGTCATCGGCGGCTACATATGCTATTACACCTTGACGGTTCTGGGAAACAACATCTGGGTGGCAGGCGGCCTTTCCCTGCTCGGCGCAGGCATAGCGGCCGTCCTGACCGAACGGATAGCCTACAAGCCCATACGGGAGCGCACCAATATCACCCTCTATCTTCTCATAGCGTCGCTTGGCATGAGCATAGTGATTGAAAACATATTCGTCATAGTCGCAGGCGGGCGCTTCAGGGCCCTTCCGCCTGTCATACCCACCAACCCCGTGCACCTCTTTGGGCTAACCACCACTAGCGCCTTCGATCTGCTTTCCTTGGTCGTGGCCTTCGTATTCTTGACGGGGCTTCAGCTTTTCATAGTAAAGAGCAAATGGGGGCTTGCCATAAGGGCAGCGGCCTTTGACCTTAAAACGGCAGGCCTCATGGGAATAAACGTGAACCTGCTCATATCCATCGTGTTTTTCGTGGCGGGAATGCTGGCGGCTGTGGGCGGCATATTTTTGTCCGTACGCTACACCCTCTATCCGCAGCTCGGCGGCATCACCATAAAGGCCTTCGTGGCCGCCGTAGTGGGGGGCCTTGGGTCTCTTCCCGGGGCGGTCGTTGGAAGCCTGATTCTCGGGCTTGCCGAGATGCTGACGGCAGGGTTCATATCAAGCCAGCTTCGAGACCTGGTCGTCTTTTCCCTTTTGGTGATAACGCTTCTGGTAAAGCCTACAGGGCTTTTCGGCAAAAAGCCCACGGAAAAGGTCTGAGGAGGATGGATGTATGGGCTACTTTGGCGGAATAATCATCCTTCTGTGCATAAATTCCATAGCGGTCATGGGCGTATCGCTGCTCACTGGCTTTACGGGCATATTTAGCCTGGGACATGCTGCCTACATGGCCCTCGGTGCTTACACGGCAGGCATACTGACCGTCGAGCACGGCGTCCACTGGTTTTTGGCGATACTTGCGGGGGGTCTGCTTGCCATGGTCGTGGCCTACCTCATAGGCATACCGACCTTGAAGCTGATGGGCGACTACTACGCCATAGCCTCCATTGGCTTGGTCGAATCCATCAGGCTTATCCTGGAAAACTGGCAATCGGTGACTCGCGGTGCCAGAGGTTACCCCGGCATTGAGGGTTTCACCACCCTGCCTGTGGCGGTGGCCTTCTTTTTGGTGATGGCCATCGTCATGGTAAACCTGATAAACAGCCGTTACGGCAGGGCCTTCAAGGCCTGCCGCGACGATTACCTGGCCGCCTCCCTTCTGGGGTACAATACTGCCCGCTACAGGGTCTTGAGCCTGGCCGTTTCCGGGTTTTACTGCGGAGTTGCCGGGGCGCTTCTTGCCGGATTTATGTCCTTTATCCAGCCCGTGATGTTCGACATGATGAAGTCGACGGAGCTTACGTCCATGGTTGTCTTCGGAGGGTTGGGCTCCTTGAGCGGCACGCTTTTGGCTTCCGTCATAATTACGCTAGTCACCGAGCTCTTTCGCCCCATATCGCAGTACCGTATGCTCATCTACGGCGGGGTGCTCGTGGCCATCATGGTGTTGAGGCCCGAGGGTATCATGGGATCCAAAGAGCTGTGGAACCTGCGGAGAAAGAGGTGACGTCGGTGGCTTTGCTTGAACTTTCAGACGTTAGCAAGCTCTTCGGAGGCGTTAAGGCCGTCGACCGTCTGTCGTTTGCCATTGAAAAGGGCGAGACCCTGGGGCTGATAGGGCCAAACGGAGCTGGAAAGACCACCGTATTCAACCTGATCACGGGTCTTTATCCCCTGGACGGGGGAAGGATAACCTTCAAGGGCGAAGACATTTGGAAGGTGTACGGATTGGTCCTCATAATTTATATTAAATTTTAAATTAAATTAATTTGAATAATATAGGAAGAAATCTATTACATCCACTTTTTTCTTTTAAAATACACCACCATCCCTATGCCGATGACCAATATCACGATTAGCACCATGGGATAACCGTATCTCCATTCCAGCTCCGGCATGTATTTGAAGTTCATGCCGTAAATGCCCGCAATCAGTGTCAAGGGGATGAATATCGTGGCTATTATGGTCAAAACCTTCATGATCTCGTTAGTTTTATTGCTTATGCTCGAAAGATATATGTCAAGCAAACTGCTTGCCATATCCCGAAACATTTCAACGGTGTCTATTGCCTGAATGGTATGGTCGTATACATCTCTAAAGTATATGAGTGCTTCAGTGATTAAATGTGAATCTCCCTTCGACAGCTGGCTTAAAACCTCCCTCAAGGGCCATGCAGACCTTCTCATGTTAATTAAATTACTTTTAAACTTGTGTATTGCCTGTACGGTATCTTGGGAGGGGTTTGTGATCACTTCGCTTTCCAGGCCTTCAATCTCTTCTCCCAGCTTTTCGAGGATTATATAGTAGTGATCGACAATGATATCGATTAAGGCATGGAGGAGGTAATCGGCGCCCCTCTTTCTGATCGCTCCCTTGTCGTTTTCTATCCTTTCGCGTATAGGGTCAAAGATGTCCAGTTTTCTTTCCCGAAAGGTAAAGACAAAGCTGTCTCCCAACACCATGCTGACCTGTTCGCTTTCGATCTCGTGCGATTTGTCGTCGTAGGTCAACATCTTGAGGACAATGAAGATGTAATCTTCGAAGTATTCTATTTTGGATCGCTGATGAATATTGAGGATATCCTCTAACACAAGGGGATGCAGGTTGTAAATTTTGCCGATCTTTTCTATGGCATCTACCCTGTGCAGCCCCACAACATCTATCCATGTGACGGTAGAAGGATCTTTAAATGATGCACACTCGTCTATATCCTTGACCTTTATTTTTCTGTATCCGCTGGCATTGTAGTCTATCGCAGTTATTTCGAACTCTTCCCTTTTGTCGCCAGTATATATGAGCGTTCCCGGTGGAACTCCGACCTTTTTACCGATCTCCTTTTTGGATCTTTTCACATCGATACCTCCGTTCGTCACAATAAAATGATGCAATATATAAATTCATCATACTGCCATGCTAAGGCAAGAGCTGGTGATGTGGTTATCGGCAAATACTCTACACCCTTTATTTTAACCGACAATGAACCTGTAATTTTATATTGACACAAGAAGAAAAGATGGGAATATCCAGATCGGTGTGTGGTTTTACCCTGCCTTTGGGATCTCAGATAAATCTTGACGGGGAAGCTTACTACCAAGTGCTTTCCATATTTTTCGTGGCCAATGCGATGGGAATTCATTTTACATTGGCGCAGCAAGTATTGCTTGCTATAGTAGTAACTATTGGTACAACAGGTACGGCATGGATTGCAGGATCAGGCCCCATAATGTTGTTGGCGGCGATGAATATGTTGGGAATTAATCCTGAGCCGGGTACGGTAGCTGCAGCAGCTTTTGCCCTAGTTCTTGGGATAGACGTGATTCTAGACATGGACAGGACCTGCATAAGCGTCACAGGCGACCTTGCTGGAACCACAATAGTCGCCAAAAGCGAAGGTTTGATCGATTTGGAAAGATAGAAGTAGGGGTTAAGTGGGGCGTATAATATAATCAAATTAGAAATGATTATAAAATTTACAGATTACTATATAATTAGTTCATTTTATAGATAATCAGGAGGCATGTAAAATGTCCGAAGTAAGAGTGGAAAGGGAAATGGCAAAAAGAAAAGCGGCAATAAGGCCTATAAGCAAGCGCATCGCGAAGCTCAGGGAAGAAAGTGTCAGCGCTCCTGTTAAGATATCAAGCGAACGAGCAAGGCTTGTGACCGAGTTTTACAAAAGCGGTCAAGCCGACGGCAAGTCCGAACCCGTTAGACGCGCCCTAGCCTTCAAGTATTTGATGGAGCGAGTAAGCCTTCCCGTAGAAGACGGGCAGCTCATAGTAGGCCTTCGCGGCACAGGACCTCAGGAGGTGCCCACATACCCCGAGATATGTACCCACGACCTCGAGGATCTGGAAGTTTTAGACACAAGGGAAAACATGCCCTACAGGGTCGACGAGGATACCAAAAATATATATGAAGAAGAGATTATTCCTTTCTGGAAGGGCAAGACGACTAGGGAAATTATCTTTAGCAACCTCCCCAAGGAATGGATCGAAGCTTACGAGGCCGGCATTTGGACCGAGTTCATGGAGCAAAGAGCGCCAGGTCACAGTGCCGGCGGAGAAAAGATATTCGAGAAGGGCGTCTTGGACGTAAAGGAAGACATCAAAAGGCAGATGAACGCGCTCAACCCAGCCGATCCCGCTTATTACGACAAGATGGAAGAGCTAAAGGCCATGGACATCGCAGCTGATGCCATACTGATTTACGCTAAAAGGTATGCCGAAAAACTGCGAGAGTTGGCCAAATTAGAACGAGACGCCAAAAGAAAGGCCGAGCTTGAGAAGATGGCCCAAATTTGCGATCATGTGCCTGCCCATGCGCCAAAGACCTTTTGGGAGGCCTTGCAGCATTATTGGTTCGTGCACGTGGGAATAGTGTACGAGACAAATCCCTGGGATTCATTCAACCCCGGAAGGCTGGATCAGCACCTATATCCTTTTTATGAAAGGGAGGTTGCCGATGGTTCGCTTACCAGGGATCAGGCAAAGGAGCTGCTTGAGGCATTCTGGATAAAGATCAACAATCAGCCAGCAGTGCCAAAGGTGCGCGTCACGGCAGAGGAAAGCTTCACCTATAACGACTTCACGAAGATAAACATAGGAGGCCTTAAAGAGGACGGCTCCGACGGCGTCAACGAAGTCTCCTATTTGCTGCTTGAGGTATTAGATGAGATGAGGACCTTGCAGCCAAATACTGCGGTCCAGGTGAGCGTAAAAAACCCGGAACGTTTCGTCACCAAGGCATTGAAGGTAGTAGGCCCCGGCTTTGGCGAACCTCCATTTTTCAACTTCGACGGTGTCATCGTTAAGATGCTGAGGCAGGGCAAATCCTTGGAGGATGCCCGCACAGCAGGAGTAAGCGGATGCATCGAGACTGGAGCCTTCGGAAAGGAATCGTACATTTTAACCGGATATTTCAACTTGCCCAAAATACTTGAGATCACCTTAAACGACGGCGTCGATCCCCGAACGGGCAAAAAGCTGGGCTTAAGCACTGGAGATCCCCAGAAGTTTAAGACCTTTGACGAGCTATGGGATGCCTTCATGAAACAGGTTAAGCACTTTATGGACATCAAGATGAAGGGAAATGACATCATAGAGTCCATATTTGCCAAGCACTTTCCCGTTCCCTTCATGTCGCTTTGGCTTTGCGATTGTGTGGAAAAGGCAAAGGACTACAATTGCGGCGGCACGCGCTACAACACCCAGTACCTCCAGGTTGTGGGCCTTGGTACCATTGCTTATAGCCTGACATCTATCAAATATCACGTCTTCGACAAAGGGGCTGTGCAGATGGACGAACTGCTCGATGCCTTGAAGTCCGACTTTGCCGGCAGACATGAGATGTTGCGACAGGTCATATTGAACAAAACTCCCAAATACGGCGAAGATGACGATTATGCCGACAAGATAGCCAAAGACCTCGTTGACCAAGTCGTCAGCATGATCGAAAGCTATCCTCCCTCGCCCATAAGGAGGGCGTCGAAGAGGGCGTACTTTTTGCCTACCACTGCTCACGTCTATTTTGGTAAAGTCACAGGCGCTACCCCTGACGGCAGAAAGGCAGGCTTCCCGGTGTCGGAAGGCATATCGCCCGTACAGGGAAGCGACAGGAAGGGCATTGCAGCCGTTTTCAGGTCCGTCTCAAAATGCGATTGGGACAAGACAGGCGGTGCCTTACTGAACCAACGGCTTAGTCCCGATTTGCTCGAAGGCGAAGAGAACGTCAGGAAGCTGGCTCAGTTGATCAGGACCTTTTTCATGATGGGCGGCCATCACGTGCAGTTTAACGTCGTAAGCACCGAACTGCTCAAGGAAGCGCAAAAAAGGCCCAAGGACTTCCAAGACCTCATGGTGAGAGTCGCAGGTTACAGCGATTACTTCGTTAATTTGCCAAAGGGATTGCAGGAAGAGATAATAGCCAGGACCGAATACGAGCAGGTTTAAATCATAAGGAGAAAACTACGACAAATGAATGAAGTAAAGAACAGTTACCTTGGATTGATATTCGACGTTCAAAGGTACTCTATACACGATGGACCCGGCATAAGAACGACCGTGTTCTTCAAGGGATGTCCTTTGCGGTGCTGGTGGTGTCATAACCCTGAGGGGATAGACTCTGGTAAGGAGTTGATGTATTTCGAGTATAAGTGCTTACACTGTGGCACCTGTGCCCATGTATGCCCCATGGGAGCAATAGAATTCGATGGTATACCGATCATTAGAAGATCTATGTGCATCGCCTGTGGTAGCTGCTCCGCGGTCTGTCCCAGCGATGCTTTGAAGCTCATAGGAAAGGAGTACACCGTGGGCGAGCTCATGAAGGAGATAGAAAGAGACGTCCTCTACTTCGATAATTCGGGCGGCGGAGTCACCTTTTCCGGTGGCGAGCCGTTGTACCAGCATGAGTTTTTGCTTGAGGTATTGAAGGAATGCAAAAAAATAGACATCCATAGGACACTTGATACGTCTGGATTTGCGCCGCAGGAAGTTTTAGCTTCGGTCATGGATTACGTGGACCTTTTTCTGTATGACCTTAAGCTAATCGACGAAAAGGAACATATCAAATACACGGGCGTATCGAACGCTCAGATCAAGGAAAACTTGCGCTTTCTGGTAGATCATGGCAGGGCTAAAGATGTCATAATTCGCTTTCCAGTCATCTCAGAAATAACTGACACAGCTGACAACGTAGAGGCATTGGCGGAATTTATCTCATCCATGAAAGGCCTAAAGGAAATAGATCTTCTTCCCTTTCACGATGTAAGCGAAAAGTACAACAGGCTCGACAAGGACTACAAGATGACGGTCCACAAGTCCCCTTCGCGGGAAAGGCTGCTTGCGATCAAAGGTAGACTTGAAGGCATAGGGTTGTACGTCAAGGTTTAGAATTTTATTACAAAGCCTATTTGGGTTTCTACAAGAACCTCAAAGCTCTATGGCAGCTTTGAGGTTCTTGTTTTTTCTCGTAGATAATACTATACCCAAATGATTGAAGTTAAATTATAATTTAAATCAATAATAATCTGAAAATCATATACTGAACCTAAATTATGGCAGGAGGTGGCAAGCTTGGAACTGATAAGAGAGCACCCGATTTTGGAATTCAGCCATGGCAGGTTGGTCAAGTTTACCTTCGAGGGGAGGGAAATGGAAGGTTTCGAAGGGGAACCTATAGCCATGGCCCTTCATGCCAACGGGATTAGGGTATACCGCGAGACGCCCGAAATGAAAAGGCCTCGCGGATTTTTTTGCGCCATAGGCAAGTGCTCTTCCTGCTTCATGGTCGTAGACGGAGTGCCTAACGTGCGAACCTGTATAACTCCATTGAAAGAGGGAATGCGCATTGAAGTTCAGCGGGGGAAGGGCAAGATCAAAATCAATCACGAAGGTGATCTGAAGTGAAAAACACCGAGGTTTTAGTGATAGGCGGGGGACCTGCTGGGTTATCGGCAGCTGCCGAGGCGGCATCCTACGGCGCTAAGGTGATGATCGTAGATAGCGATCTAAGGCTTGGAGGCCAACTGATAAAACAGACGCATAAGTTCTTCGGTTCCGCATTTGAGCGAGCAGGCACGCGGGGATTTGTCATATCCGATATGTTGCTAGACGAACTTAAAGGATACGGCGATAGGGTCGAGACTTACTCCAATTGCACGGCCCTGGGCTACTACAAGGATGATGGCGTGGTCAACTGCATGGAGGGCGAGGAAAATTACTTTAAGGTTTTGCCCAAGAAGATCTTGGTGGCCACGGGAGCCCAAGAACGTCTGATACCCTTCCCAAACAACGACCTCCCCGGTGTGTACGGTGCGGGGGCGGTACAAACGCTCATGAACGTCTACGGGGTTGTGCCTGGCAAAAGGGTGCTCATGGTTGGAGCGGGAAACATAGGACTCATAGTAAGTTACCAGCTGCTTCAAGCGGGGGTAGAGGTAGCGGCCATAGTCGAAGCGATGCCAAGGATAGGTGGATACTGGGTGCACGCGGCCAAAGTCAGAAGGCTTGGCGTTCCCATCCTACTGGAACACTCCATCAAAGAGGCCTTGGGTAAAGACGTAGTAGAAGGTGCCATAATACAGCAGATAAGTCCAGGCTGTGGCTTTATAGGGGAGGAAATTCACGTCGATTGCGACGTCATATGCATGGCTGTCGGTTTGAACCCCACGTGTGAGCTTTTATGGCAAGCGGGATGTGAGATGAAATACGTCCCTCAGCTTTGCGGACACGTCGCAATTCGCGACAGATCGATGCGCACGACCAACCCGAACGTATGGGTAGCCGGCGACGCCGCAGGCATAGAGGAAGCCTCGAGTGCCATGGTGGAAGGGCGTATTGCGGGATTGAGCATGGCTCACGAACTGGGTTATGTTGAGGATAAAGAGTATCGTGAGAAGTCCGCTCTCTATTGGGAAAGGCTTAACGCTTTGAGAAACGGAGAAGCCAGCGCCAAGATAAGAGAGGGCATAGCGCAGGTTCTGATGGAAAGCTCTGGAGGTATGGAAAGATGAGCAAAAGCGAAGGGCTTTATAACAGCGGGGTATTGCCCCCTGAGATGTACGAGCAGCATGAACCGCCTAAGGAACTTTGGGAGAGCAAGAAAAACGGTCTGGTCATCGTCGAATGTCCCCAGAGGATTCCCTGCAACCCCTGCCATACGGGATGTCCCACCGGAGCTATCATGGAGTTTGCCGATATAAACGATATCCCCAAGGTGGATTACTCCAAATGTACGGGATGCGCTATGTGCGTTGCTAAATGTCCCGGACTTGCCTGTTTCGTCGCAGATCTTACTTACGGTGGCGACGAAGAGGCCCTTCTTAAGCTGCCCTATGAGATGTTACCGTTGCCTAATGAAGGGGAAGAAGTCGAATGTCTAAACCGCGAGGGCAAGGTCGTTTCTAAGGGAAAGGTCTTGAAGATCGTGGAGCCCTGGAAGGATAAGACCAAGGTCGTACATGTGGCAGTGCCCAAATCCCTTGTGATGGAGATAAGGGCCATAAGGGTGGTGAGGAGCAGATGACAGAAGAAGAAAAGGAAAGAAATGTAATCGTATGCAGATGCGAAGAGATAACCATGGGGGAAATACGGGACTGGATCGCAAGGGGATACGACACCTTCGACGAGCTCAAACACATCCTGCGCGTCGGCATGGGGCCCTGTCAGGGTCGAGGATGCAGGGAGATAATCTTGAGGGAGATAGCCAAGATGAAAAACGTCCCGGTAAGTCAGGTTGATCCGGGAACCTTTCGCCCGCCTTCCAAACCGGTGAAACTGGAACTGCTAGCGAAGAAAGAAGGGGGCGAATAAGATGGCCGAAGAGTGGAAAAGGAGCGCCGATGTCGTAATTATAGGCGCCGGCATTCAAGGTTGTTCGATAGCCTATAATTTGGCCAAGTTGGGCGTGAAAGACGTCGTAGTGATCGATAAACAAATCCCCACTGCAGGATCTACGGGAAGATGTGCCGCCGGCATCAGGGCTCAGTGGGGAACGAAGATGAACTGTCAGTTGGGATTGGCCTCCCTTGAGATATTAGAAAACCTCCATGAAGAACTTGGAATGGACATCGGCCTTCATCAGGGCGGCTACCTCATGGTTGCCTATAAAGAAAGCGAGTTTGAGCAGTTAAAGAAAAATGTGGCACTTCAAAACAGCTTAGGCATCACCTCAAGGGTTGTGAGCAAAGAAGAGGCATACGAGATATGTCCGACCCTTTCGGCCGAAGATGCCGTCGGATTTACCTATCACCACAGAGACGGACATGCCGATCCCTTTCTTACGACCATAGCCTACCACAAGGCTGCAAGCGAGAAGGGAGTAAGGTTTTATAAGTTCACCGAATGTACGAGCATAAAGGTGAAAGGCGGTGAGGTTAAAGGCGTCGTTACGACAAGGGGAGAGATAGATGCCCCGATAATTGTGGATGCGGCCGGCCCTTACTCGCAGCATATCGCTGCCATGGCGGGGATAAACCTTCCCCTTTACTCCGAAAGGCACGAGATATTGGTCACGGAGCCTGTCGAATTCGGGGTTTGCCCCTGTATGCTCATGAGCTTTTCGGGAAACTATTACATACAGCAGAGGCCAATAGGCTCGATAATCGCAGGATGTAGTCCCGAGGGGCATCCTGAGGATTACTCCCTCGGCAACACGTGGAACTTCCTGGAACATATGTCAAGGGTGATAGTAAGGTTGCTTCCCAAACTTGGAGGAGTAAGAGTCGTAAGGCAGTGGTCCGGCATGTACAACATGTCGCCTGATAAACAACCCGTCATTGGGGAATCCAAAGAAGTGAAGGGCTTTTACATCTCCGCGGGCTTTTCGGGGCATGGGTTCATGTTCGGTCCCATTTCAGGCAAGCTCCTTGCCGAGCTTATCGTCACGGGAACGAGCTCCATCCCGATCGATGTATTGAATTATGACCGTTTCGAAAGGGGCGAATTGATAGAGGAACCCGCTGTGGTGTAAGGGCGTAAAATAAAGGGGATATCATGAAAATCTAAATCATGATATCCCTAAATTTTATACGAAGAAAGGATGACTTGAAATAGCCGACGAAAAGCTTGTGCATGGCAGGTTTACGTTGAACATTGGAGAAGGCGTAAATATCATCTTGATAGATCTGCCCATTGACAACCTCCAGGGATTTCATCATTTCTTAAGCAGCTGGCTCATCGTGGACAAAACTTTGGATAGGGTCTCGTTGGTCGACGTTGGTCCGGCTTCGACTGTGCCCGTTTTGATGAAGAATATCGAGGAACTTGGCATATCGAAGCTGGATTTGATTTTACTGACGCACGTGCATCTCGATCACTCGGGAGGGCTGGGACAGCTGCTTGAAGCATTTAGCTCTGCCAAGGTTTTGGTGCATCCAAAGGGCAAGAGGCATTTGGTAAACCCGGATCGACTTTGGGAGTCAAGCGTTGATGTGTTAGGCGACGTAGCTTTGGCCTACGGAAGGCCCATTCCCGTAAAAGAGTCTTGCTTTTTACCGGAAGATATCAGATTGGATCGCATGACCAAGATTGAAACACCGGGTCATGCATCCCATCATTATTCCTTTCTTTACGATCTTGGGTCGAAGATCCTCTTTGCAGGAGAAGCGGCAGGAACGTATTACAAAAGGGGGTTCGCCTACCCTGGACTTAGCGATGGCACGTTTATATTGCGCCTGGCGACGCCTCCGAAGTTTTACCTTGACAGCGCTCTTTCAAGCATAAAGAAGTTAAAGGCTGTTGGCGCAGGCATTATGTGCTATGCTCACTTTGGTTATACTGATGAGGTAAATAAGTTCCTCGATTTGGAGGAAAGGCAGCTCCTGCATTGGAACGATCTGATTCTTGACTACTTATCCGACCATCAGGGGTTGTCCGTCGATCCGGAGGACGTAGCGTATTATTTGATTGAACGGGACCCTCTTTTGAGCGATTTCTCGCATTTGCCCGAGGACATCAAGGTTCGCGAAATGGGCAACATCCTTTCTTCAGTCAATGGCTTTTTAGATTACCTGTCCAAAACAATATAAGGGGAGGAGATTGACATGAGATCTTTGCTGCTTTCCAGGAGCTCCCTTGAGGAGCTGAACATAAAGATGGCCGACGTCATAGAAGCCGTGGAGCGCGGGTTTAGGTTAAAGGGAGAAGGCAAGGTGAGCATGCCTGCGAAGATAGGCATACATCCCAGAAAGGATTGTTTTATCCATGCCATGCCGTGCTACATAGGAGGGGAGGTTGATGCTTCAGGTATCAAGTGGGTAGCAGGCTATCCGTCCAACCAAGAGAAGGGGCTTCCCTATATAAGCGGCATTATGTGCTTGAACGAAAGCGATACGGGGCTGGTAAAGGCCATAATGGACGCGTCATGGATAACGGCCTATCGCACAGGAGCCGCCTCTGCTGTGTGTGCCAAATACCTGGGTGACCCCGATTCGAAGGTGATCGCAGTGATAGGTCTAGGCGTGCAGGGAAGGATGAACCTCATGGCTTTGATGGAAGTATTTAAAGAAGTGCGACAGGTCAGGGTATATGATGTACTGCCCTCTCAAATGGAACGGTACGTCAGGGATATGTCCTCATTGTTTAAGCAATGCCAATTCGTCGCCTGCGATAGGCCCAAAGAAACAGTTGCGGATGCCGACGTGGTCGTTACTTGTACGCCGATTGTCGAAGACCCGAAGAGGTACGTTCGCGCCGAATGTCTCAAGGAAGACGTGCTGGCCATTGCCGTGGACTACGACTCGTCCTTTTGCGCTCCCGTAATGGCGGAGGCAGACGTGTTCGTGTGCGACGATACCGGTCAGTACCTTTGGACACAGGAGCAGGGAGTTTACTTCCAGGACGGCTATCCGACAAAAGATAAAATCTACGCAGACGTGGGCGAACTTTGTGCAGGCTTGAAAAGTCCCGTAAGAAAGGGCCGTCGCGGCGCTGTCCTCATGGGTATTGCAAGTCACGACGTAATGACAGCCCAATTGGCCTACGAAAAGGCCTTAGAGAAAGGTATCGGCCAGTGGATTGAGATATAGTAAAATATTAAACTATAATTTACGCGCGGCGAGGGTTAAAATATAAGTTAAGCCTTCGCCGCGACTTATTGACTAGACGATCAGTTCCACGAACTTGAAGTTCAGGGTATCGACCAATCCCCTGTTGGCTATTCGAAGCTCAGGAATTACGGGAAGCGAAAGCAGAGCCATGGTCATGAAGGGTGATTCCATGGTGCATCCTAGCTCATGCCATGCCTCGTCCAAGGCCTTGACATGGGCGTCCACCTCTTCCACAGGTTTATCTGACATCAAGCCTGCTATGGGAAGCTCGACCAAGGCCAACACCTTGCCGTCGCATACGGCGACCATGCCACCGCCGCACTTGTGCAGGACGTTTCCCGCAAAGGCCATGTCGGCGTCGTTGGTGCCCATGATCAAAAGGTTATGGCTGTCATGTGCCACGGTGGAAGCCACTGCCCCCCGCTTCAGGCCAAATCCGCCGACGAAGCCAATCCCCATGTTGCCGGGTCCACCGTGACGCTCGACAACGGCGACCTTTGCCAGGTCTTGCGAAAGATCGGCTTCTATCCTTTGGTCGTGGACCTTAAGCTTAGCAGTACTGTGAAAGGTATTTACCCTTGCCTCGACCACTTGGATTACCCTGATAGTTACTTCCTTTTCGGGCCCACCGTATTTGACCTCGAAGTCGCTTGCGGAAAGCTCGCGTTTTATCCGCACTGAGTTTAAGGCCCAATCGGGATAGTTTAAAGCTTTTAGTTCCGTCGTCAACTTGCCCTCCCGGGCAACGATCTCTCCGTCCGTCATGACTATCTCAGGGTTAAAATCGGCCAAGTCCCTAAGGAAAAGAATATCGGCGCATCTTCCGGGAGCTATAGCTCCGATTTCGTGGCTTACCCTGAAGCACTCGGCGGTGTTTATAGTAGCCATCTGTATGGCGCTTATGGGGTTCATGCCCTCTTCGATGGCTCTTTTTACTACGTGGTTCATGTGGCCAAGCGTCAGTATGGTGTGAGGGTGGGTGTCATCGGTGACGAGCAATGCCCTTCTGTCGTCGACGAAGGTCTCGGTCAAACTCTTGATGGTGGTCTTTATGTCCTGCCAGGCCGATCCCTCTCGCATCTTGCTGTACATGCCCAGGCGCATTCTGGCCAGAGCATCCTCTTTTCTTGTGCCTTCATGGCAAGATGCCACGCCTGAGGCCGCATAAGCCTGTAAGCCTACCTCCGTTTCAGGTATGGAGTAATGTCCGGTTACGACCTTTCCTGACTCCATCGTTATTTTAAGCATCTCGTGTACGTTTTCGTCGCCTGCTAACACGCCGGGGAAGTTCATCATCTCGCCCAAGCCTATTACCTCGTCCCACTTCATGGCCTCGGCTATCTCCCTTGGCGTGATGACAGCTCCGGCATCCTCAAATCCCGGTGCTGATGGCACGCATGACGGCATGGTGGCAAACACTTTTAGCGGCAAATTTTTGCCCTCGTCCACCATTAGCTTGACGCCCCTTAATCCCAAGACGTTTGCTATCTCGTGGGGATCCATGAAGATGGTGGTAGTGCCGCAAGGAAGCGCTGCTCTGGCAAACTGCGTCACCGTGACCATGCTGGATTCTACATGCATATGGCCGTCAAGAAGTCCCGGTGTCAAATAAAATCCCGAAGCGTCTATAATTTTCGTGTTTGGACCGATCGTGTGATCCGCTTTCCCGACGAGGACGATGCGTCCTTTGTATATACTTACGTCTGCAAGCAATATCTCCTTCGTAAAGACGTTTACCACAAGTCCTCCCTTTATCACGGTATCTGCCTTGAGTTTCCCTTGAGCTGCGAGCGTGAGGTCGCGGGTCATCTCGTGAAGGGCATGTCTTCCCAAAAACTTCGACATAAGCGGTCACTCCTTTTTGCGCCTTAGTTTAAAATAGTATTAATATTATTATAAGCCAAATAAAAGCAAGGTGGTGCGAATATGAAGTGGGATGAGGTTTTGGGAAATGCCAGAGAGGCTTTGAGGGGAATTTGCCATCTGTGTCCGATTTGTGACATGAAGGCCTGTGCTGGAAAAGTGCCGGGCATAGGCGGCATAGGCACCGGAGGCAGCGCTAAAAATAATTATGAAGCGCTTCGCGAGATCAAGTTTAGGATGAAAGCCATTCACGAGGTGGATAAACCCGACATCGGCGTTGAGCTTTTCGGGCAAAAATTGGCGTTGCCCGTGATCGGCGCAGCTGTGGCAGGCGCCAGAGTAAATTTCTCCGGCAGGATCGAGGAAAAAGAGTTTGCCAAGGCCCAACTTGAAGGGGCATTGGATGCAGGTACCATCGCAATGATTGGAGACGGGCCGGGAGATCTCTACGAAAACACGATAGATGCATTGGCTGAGGTTGGGAAAGGGATTGTCATTATAAAGCCAAGAAAACTTGACGAGATAATTAGACGAATAAGAATTGCCGAAGAGGCCGGAGCTTTGGCCGTTGGGATCGACGTGGATGCAGCCGGATTGGTCAACATGAGAAAGTCGGGGGAATATGTAGGACCCATAAGTTGTAAGGTTTTGGAGGAGATATGCAGCAAGACGGCTCTTCCCGTGATCGTTAAGGGCATAATGACGGAGGAAGAGGCGGTAGCTGCCTGCAATGCCGGTGTCGGTGCCATCGTAGTTTCGAATCACGGTGGCAGGGTATTGGATGATCTCCCCGGCACTGTTTCTGTATTGCCTAAAATTGCCTCAAAAATAAAGGATAGGTGTGTGGTGTTGGCAGATGGGGGCGTCAGAAGCGGTTCCGACGTATTGAAATTTTTGGCTTTAGGTGCCCGTGCCGTGTTGGTAGGACGTCCCGTTGTATGGGGCGCCTTTGGAAGTGGTAGGGATGGAGTAAGGCTTTTGTACGAAAAGTTGGCTGATGAACTGAGTGTGGCCATGATACTTACATCCTGTCAGAGCGTTGCGGAAGCCTCGACTGATTTGCTGGCTCTATAGTGCGTAGATAAGATAACTATACGGAGGGAAGATCATGAGAGAGAAAAAAGGGCGCTTTCCTTTTCTTTGGTTAGTTTTTGTTTTGGTGGTTATGCTGTCCTTTTCAAGCTCGGCTGATGCTTTAGAGAAAAGGGATTACGATGTCATCGTGGTTGGTGCCGGAACAGGAGGGCTTGGGGCTGCAATTCAGGCGGCTCGTCTTGGCGTCAAGGTGGCGGTATTTGAGGAGACCACGGTCTTAGGGGGCCAAATGATCGCCTCCGCCGTCTCCACAATGGACGATATGTACGGCACTAGGTGGGGCATTTACGGAGAATTTCTGGAAGGAATTTTTGAATACTACTCCTCTCGAGGCAAGTCCCTGGGGACATGCTACTGGACTCCCATAACAGTAGCCTTCGAGCCCCATGTTGGAGAGTATGTGTTGGCCAATATGATCAAAGGGGTAAGGGAAGGGAAGACGACCCTGGATAAAAAGCCCGGCGTTTTGGACCTTTATACAGGAGCCAAGGTGCGTAGCGTACTGAAGTCGGGCGATGGCAAAACAGTCACGGGCATAGTTGCAGAGGCGGGCGGAACCAAGCTTTTATGCTATAGCAAGGTCTTGATAGATGCCACAGAATATGGGGATTTACTTCCCCTTGCTGGAGTCGATTATAGAGTCGGGAAGAATTTAGTTGACAGGGAGTCGACAAGTTTTGATGAAGACGCAAGGGTGCAGGACATTACTTGGGTATCCGTAATAAAACACTATCCCGGCGGCGTGCCCGATAAGCTTAAAGTAAAGACCCCGCCGCCCGGATACGAAGATATGAGAAAGACCTTCATGTCCTATGTAGCTAGAGATGGCTCCACCTTCAAGCGATACCCCCTTAAATATCCCGTGGACGTTTTAACGCACAACGCCTATAGAGGGTTGCCGGACAGCCTGGCTCGCGGAAACGCCGATGCCTCTAGCCCCTTGACCTGGCTTATGCTGACCAAGACAGAGGTTAATTGGGCTAACGACTACCCAGGCAAGGAGGGATATAAGGGGAAAACCGGCCTTCCCGTTACATACCTCGAGGATCCAGCTTTCAGGAAAGAAGCGGATGCCAGGGCGATGCTTGTAACAATTGGGTTTATCTATTACCTGCAAAACGAGCTCGGTTGCGATTGGTCTGTAGCATCTGACATCTTCAAGTCGGAAGCTACGTACGAGAATGTTAAGGGCCACCTACCGTCTGAGTACGCTGAGATTGCAAAACACTTTCCTCCCCGCCCTTACGTACGGGAAAGCAGAAGAGTTGTAGGAATAAAGACGTTGACGTCCCGCGAAATTAGGGAAAACTCCGAGAGTTACATGAGAAACGAGGGCAGGGAATTGCGAAGCTCGCTTGCCGTAGGTCGTTACGTGCTTGATTTGCACGGCGCCGATGAAACGGAGCAGCTAGAGGCGGAATTCGGCGAAACCAGGGAGTCTATAGCCAAAAACAAGCCCTTGGGACCCTTCCAGGTTCCCTTCGAGATATTTATTCCGAAGGAGACGGACGGATTCCTGGTGGCGGAGAAGAACCTGTCCGTTACCCGTCTGGCTTCGGGGGCGCTGAGGCTTCAGCCGATAACCATGCTCACCGGGCAGGCGGTTGGTGCGATAGCGGCACTTGCAGTAAAAGAAGGCGTGCAGCCCAGAGATGTTAATGTCATGAAGGTACAGAAAACTTTATTGGAAGCAAAGGATAGGCTGGCCCTTTGTGTTTACTCAGACGTTCCAGAAAGCCATCCCCACTGGGCAGCCGTTCAGATGGCGACTGTTAGGGGTTGGATGAAGCCGAAGAGCTTGCCAACGCTCGCAGCCTCGAGGATAGATAACTACAATGACATTTTACAAGCCTCCCGAAAAGGCCGCACCAAGGGAATTTTTGGAGTGGACGAGCCTTTGAGCTGGAAAGTTGCAAAGGAATTTCTTAGTGCTATACTTGATGACCTGGGAAGTCAAGGAAAAGTTGATTTACATAACGGTATGAGCGAAGAGCCCATCCCAAGGGGAGAATTTATTTTCGCTTTATGTCGAGCGCTTTACCCTTCCGAGGTGCCTAAGCCCATTACCACGAAAGAAGAGAAGATCTCGTGGGCCCATAAAAAGCTATCTCCGATTCTGTCCGTTGATAAAAGGGATTTAGAAGAAAGCCTTACCAGAGGAGAGGCCCTGGATATTGTCATCAAGGTCTTGACGAATTAGCAAAGGCAAGCCCTTAAAGGAGCTGGTGGATAGTGGCTTCTAAAGTTACGCCGACTCGAGGCGCATTGATGCGAATGGTCCGCGCGGCGTCCCTGGCGCAAAAAGGACACGACCTGCTCGAGAGAAAACGGCAAATTCTCATGATGGAGTTGGTCAAACATATAGATGATGCTAAGAATTTGCAAAGGGAGATGGCATCCGTCTTTGCCGATGCCTATAAGGCCTTGGAAAGGGCGAATATATCCATGGGTATAGACGTCGTAGAGGATATCGCCATGGCAGTTCCCGAGGAAGAGGATTTCATCATAAGGCTTAAATCCATCATGGGAGTCGAGATTCCGGAGATCGATCCCATAGATGCCTCTCTGAAACCAAGCTATTCCTTTTATGGCACTTCGGGCTCTCTGGATATAGCCTACAGCGCCTTCAGGAGAGTGCTCGAACTTATATCCCGATTGGCTGCTGTGGAGACGAGCGTATACAGGTTGGCCGTGCAAATTAAAAAGACGCATAAAAGAGTAAATGCACTGGAAAAGGTGGCTATTCCCTTCTACAAATCCTCCATAGCGTATATCGAAAACGTGTTGGAAGAGGGCGAAAGGGAAGACATCGTACGGATGAAAAAGGCGAAGGAAAATTTAGAAAAGAAGAAGTGAAGGAAAGGAGCATGAAAGATGGCTTCTATACAGGAAGCTTTGGCGATGCTTTTAGGCGCCGACAGCGAAGCAAAAAATATCACAGAAGAAGCGAAGAGAAAGGCCGAAGAAATAGAAGAAGAAGCTAAGCGCAAAGCAGCTTCCGAGAGGGAGGCCAGATTAAAGGCAGCCAGAGAACAGGCAAAGGCCATAGTAGATTCTGCAAGGGCTTCCGCCCAGACCGAAGCTCAACAGATCGAAGCGTTGGGTCGGCAGGAGTTAGAGAGAATGGAAAAGAGGTTTAACGAAAACGCTCCAGCCATAATAAAAGGACTCGTAGCCGAATTGGTGAACGCCTATTTGCAGAAGGCGAGAGGTCAATGAGCTACTCTCCCGTATCCGCAGGCGAATGTGTAGCTACGGGAGCAAAGGCCCACGTCCTCTTTGGGAAGATGCTAGACGATAACGACTTTTGGGCCTTGCTCGAGTGCGATTCGCCTCAGGAAATAGCGGGTTATCTGAGGAGGAAGGGAGGTTATGCCCCCTACCTGGAGACGATCGTGTTGGCTAATGTCCACAGGGCTGAGCTGGAACACGCTTTGCTGGCCGTTCCGCTGTACGTCTCTGCCTCCTTTTTGCCCTATTTAAACGGCGCAAGGATGGCTTTTTTGAAGGCCTGGGTTGAGAGATTTCAGGCGGGATTGCTGAAGCAGGTCATGCGATGGCTCTTTGCCGGTAGAGGCGAAAGGGAATCTCTCAGGTCGAGCCTTAAGGGACTGCCTTTTGTAACTCTGCCCTTCGACGCATTGCTTTCCTGTAAAGACTTAGAGGAGTTCATAAAGACGTTAAAGGCCACGAGGTATTATCCGGTCCTGAGGGAACCCGTGGATTGGTTGCTCAAGGGGAGGGGGAACTTGTTCTCCTGCGAATCTGCCGTAGATGCTCATGTGATCTCTAATATATATCGTGCAGCCCTGAATTTGCCCATCCTAGAACGCACTGAAGTATTGAACTTATTGGGAAATTTGATCGATATCCTCAACATCTACTTTTGTTACAGGGCTAAGCGCTTCTATACCATGAATCGCGAGGAGATCATAAACCGCCTGCTGCCTGTGCGCTTTAAGGTAAAGGGGCCGACGATAAACAGGTTAGCTTCTTCTGAGGACATGGAGTCCTTTTGGTCCGTCCTGTCTTCGACTCCATACTCGAGCGCCTTCGGCGAGGAGCCGCCGAAGGATGAGCTTGCTCTGGAGAGGGACATGAAGAGATTCTTGCGCGAAAGGGCTTTGAGGGTCTTTCGGAGAGGGTCTCCTTCCTTTCATACCGCTATGGCCTACTTGATGCTGCTGGAGCTTGAGGTCGGTGATATCATTACCATCATCGAGGACGTGAGGTACGATTATAACAGGCGAATTGCCGCAGCCTTTTTGGCACGCCCTCTGATACCGGGAGGTGCTTTATCTTGGCGATAATAAGGATGTTGGCTGTTACACTGATAGGGCCAAAGGATGAAATGGAATATGTTGCCAACCAAATGATACTGCTTGGAGGTTTCCAACCTCTGTCGCTCGATCTCATATTGGGTGATCGATCTCTGCGGTCGAAAGTAAAGACTTCCACCGACAATCCGTATGACGAACTGTTATCCGAGATGGCCTACGTCTGGCAGGCAGCCGGCGAAAACCTTCCTGAACCGCATCCCGTACCCGTAACGAAAGAACAAACCTACGAGAGAATGAGGGCAAAGGTTCGCAAAGTAACGGAAAAGCTACGACTTTGGGCTGAGCGTAAGTCATCTCTTCAGGAGGAAGTGGATGAATTAAAAGCCATACTAGTCTGTGCCGAAGCATTGATTAAAAACAAGATGGATCCGGAAGAGCTTCTTGATACGCAAAACTTGTTGATGTTCTTCGGCAAATTATCCGACGAAAACTTCAAGCGCTTAGAAGAAAGCAGCCAGAGCGTGCCAATGCTGGTCATGAAACTGTACAGTTGGCACCATGAAACGTGGATGTTGGCCTTCGCCATCCCTGA
>DGDP01000038.1:22681-47168 GCA_002385485.1 Acetomicrobium sp. UBA3949
GCGCAGAAAAGAGCTGGAAAAGCTTTACTCCTCCGTTTATACCATGCAGCGTATATATGACCTGTGCAAGGGAAGGGGCGAAGTGGGCGATATTTACGTCCTCTCGGGATGGATACCCGAAGACATGCTGGCACAGCTAAAAAGAATCATTGAAAGGCAGGCGCCGAAGACCACGATAATGGTCGAGGAAGATAAAAATCTTCCCTATGGAGAGGTCAGGGTTCCCACATATTTGCGAAACCTGCCGCTTGTCAGGGCTTTCCAGCACGTCGTGGCCATGTACAGCTTGCCCTCTTACGGAGAAATTGACCCGTCCTTTTTTGTCGCCGTCACCTTTTGTCTTTTTTTCGGTTTCATGTTCGGGGATGTAGGACATGGCTTAGTCTTGGGATTGGTTGCCCATCTGCTGCAAAGGAAACGCAAGATGAGCAAATCCCTCGGCACGGTGCTTAAGGCAGCTGCGGGAAGTTCGGTCCTTTTTGGCTTTCTTTACGGCAGCATCTTTGGTTTCGAGGACATAATACCGGCTATTTGGATGTCTCCTATGAAGGATATGGGCAAGATGCTGTCCCTTTCGCTCGTCATAGGCGTTTCCATAGTAACGATTGGCATGATATTGAACATGATAATTTGTTACAGGCAGCGGGATTTCGGAAGAATGTTGTTCGACGGGAGGGGCATGGCCGGTTTGATATTTTATCTTACCGCAGCGTGGGCAATATATGCGGTGATGAGCCATAAAACCCTGCCTATACCGGGTTGGGTGGTGGCGACTCTCCTTTGTGTCCTGTTGACATGTATTATATTGAGAGACCTTTTGGCCAGGATATTGTTGAAGGAGAGGGTTTCCTCTTCAGCAAACGAGAGTGGAGGATTATACCTTTTTGAAGTATTCCACAATCTGTTGAGTTTCTTGAGTAATACAATTTCCTTTTTACGTCTGGCCGCCTTTGCTTTGAACCACGTGGGGCTCTCATTGGCAGTGTTCATGCTTTCAGATATGGTCAAATCCCTGCCCGGCGGTCTTTTGGCTAAGGTCGCAATATTAGTGATAGGGAACGTGGTGATCATAGGATTAGAAGGGCTAATAGTATTCATTCAAACCTTGAGGCTCGAGTATTACGAGTTCTTCAGTAAGTTTTACAGGGGCGGAGGCATTTCTTTCAAGCCCGTCAAATGGGAAAAGACCGGCGAAAGTGTCCGCCGCAGTCAAATTTAATATTTTTAAAAAGGGGATGAGCATTATGGGCATGAAGTTCGTCGTTATGTCTGTTGTCCTTTTGGTATGTACGGGTTGGTCTTTTAGAAAGCGGGAGGTAAAAAGGGGAAAAGCTCTCTTGAGGGCTTTCCTCTATTTGGCAATTTTTTCAGCGGGCATCGGCTTTTTCCTGACTCTCTTTCCCCATACAGGCTTTGCTCAGGCCGATGCAGCAGCGGTCTCCGGCTGGGGTTTCCTCGGAGCAGCTCTGTCGGCGGGGCTTGGCTGCCTCGGTGCCGGAATAGCCGTGGCCATTGTGGGATCCTCGGCTCTGGGGGTTGTGGGCGAAAAGCCGGAGATGCTCGGTTCGACCTTGATCTTCTTGGGGCTAGCCGAAGGGATCGCCATTTACGGTCTTATCATAGCCCTCTTGATACTGGGAAGGATGTGAAATGAGGGCACATTTGATCAGCGATAATCACGATTCCATCGTCGGGATGCGTCTTGCAGGGGTCTCCGGAGTGGAAGCACACGGATCTGAAGAGACTGCGAAGGCCGTAAATGAAGCGCTGCAGATGGAGGACGTAGGAATACTTCTCATCACCGAAAAGGCGGCTGCAACAATCCCAGATCTTATCAAGGAAATCAGGGAAAAGACAAAGCTTCCCCTGGTGGTTGAGATCCCCGATAGGCACGGAACGACGAGAGAGGCCGATTTTCTGACCAAGTACCTCCATGAAGCGATCGGGGTGAAGATAGAGTGACTGACGTAGATACGCAGAAATTGGGTGCTTTGAGAGATCTCATCTTGGATAAGGCAGAAGCCGAGGTTATGAGGATAACGCAAAAGGCTCAACGGGAAGCCGATGAATGGCTTTCTCAAGAATTGGTCAAGATCGATCAGGAGGCCGATCTGATAATAAACGATGCCCGTCGTAGGGCCGAAGAGATAAGACGCCGGGAGTTGCTGGCCGCCGAAAGGGAGGTATCCAGGGAAAAGCTGCGCCTTCAGAATAGATTGATCACCCAGGCCAAGGCCGTGTTTTTGGACGAACTCGTTGCCTTGAGGTCCAGAGAAGATCATTGGATGATACTCCTTGGCCTTCTTTTGGAAGCTCAAGAGGTCCTTGTCGATCTTAAGAAGGGGTCTTTGAGGCTTGCGGCGATAGATTTTCCCCTCGGAGAAAGGATCGTATCCAGAAGCAAGGAGCTTCGTCCTCAAATCGATATGAGGTTTGACTCCACTCCAGCTCCTATACTTGGGGGGCTGTGGTTGATCGACGACACGGGCAACCGGCAGGTCAACTCCGATTGGCAGACCAAGGTCGTCGAGATGAGCGATACGTTGACGGAAAGGCTGATGGCGATTTGGCAATAGGGGAGGAACGAAATTGGAAAAACAGGGCATAATTATCATGACAAACGGTCCTGTGGTCAAAGCCAGGGGCATACGTGAGTTTGCTATGCACGAGATGGTTTATGTGGGGGAAATGCGACTGATGGGCGAAATCATACGCATCGATGAAGACGAGGCCACAATACAGGTTTACGAAGATACTCAAGGACTCAAAGCGGGTGAGCCGGTATTTGGCAGGGGAGAACCGCTTTCCATCGCCCTTGGGCCCGGATTGCTAGGCAACATATTTGACGGAGTGGGAAGACCCTTGGGGGCGCTTTATGAGAAGGGCGGCATTTTCATCCCCAGAGGCATAAAAGTTCCTGAGATAGATACCGAAAAGACGTGGGAGTTAGAACCCGAGGTAAAAGTTGGAGATATCGCAACTTCGGGGACCGTCATAGCAACTATAAAAGAAACCCCTCTGGTTTCCCATAAGGTAATGGTCCCTCCGGGCCTGGAAGGCGAATTTACCTTCGTGCTGCCAAAGGGAACCTTTAAAGCAGACGTAACTGTGGCTAAAGTAAGGGATAGCCGTGGCCAGGAGATAGAGATTCCTATGGTACAGCGTTGGCCCGTTAGGGTGCCTAGGCCATGCAGGCAGCACCTGACGCCCAAAGAACCCCTCATAACAGGGCAGCGCGTCATAGACGGATTTTTCCCGATCGCTAAGGGTGGCGTCGCGGCCATCCCCGGTGGATTTGGCACGGGAAAGACAGTAACTCAACATCAGTTGGCAAAATGGAGCGAGGCCACAGTTGTGGTGTACATAGGTTGCGGGGAGCGAGGCAACGAGATGACGGATGTCCTGGAGGAGTTTCCTGAACTGGAAGACCCCCGCTCGGGCAGGCCATTGATGGAGCGGACCATATTGGTGGCAAATACGTCAAACATGCCTGTGGCCGCAAGGGAAGCTTCCATCTACACCGGCATTACCATGGCCGAATATTACAGGGATATGGGATACGATGTGGCCGTGATGGCCGACTCTACATCGAGATGGGCGGAAGCTTTGAGGGAGATCTCCGGAAGGATGGAAGAGATACCGGCAGAGGAGGGATTTCCCGCCTATTTGCCTAGCCGACTTGCTGAATTTTATGAGCGAGCCGGTAGGGTGGTGACGCTTAACGGCGACATGGGAAGCGTCACAATAATAGGTGCCGTATCGCCTCCTGGCGGAGACTTCACTGAGCCCGTAACAAGGCATACCAAGAGGTTCGTGAGATGTTTCTGGGCGCTGGACAAAAGCTTGGCCAATGCCAGGCACTTTCCTGCGATCAACTGGGTGGATTCCTACAGCGAATATGTTGGCGAGGTCGAAGACTGGTTTTCCTTGAATGTGGATACCGGTTGGAGCGAGCTCAGAAAGAGGGCCAAGGACCTATTAGCAGAAGACGAAAGGATCCAGCAGGTAGTGCGTCTTGTTGGCGAGGATGTATTGCCCGACAGCGAGAGATTGATTGCCTTTACTTCTTATTTGATTAAAAACGGCTACTTGCAGCAGGGTGCCTTTGGTCCGGATTCCTTTTCGCCTCCTTCGAAGGGATTTGCTATTCTTTCTTTGATAATGCACTTTTACGATAGGGCTTTTGCCTTGATCAGGCAGGGGGTGCCCTTTTCCCTTCTGAGAGGAGGAGATGCTGTGGCAAACCTCGTGCATCTCAAAGAGTTATCGTCAGAGGAGTTGGAAGCTCAACTGCCTAAAATACGGGAGAAACTTGATGCTTTCATGGAAAAGACCGGCAGCGAACGTTTGGCTGCAAGGGGAAGGTGATATCGATGCCCTTGATAGATCACGTGGGTGTAGACCGGATATATGGGCCCTTTGTCCTGCTTAAAGGAACACCAGACGTGGGCTTTGGAGAGCTTGCCCAAATTAGGATGAAAAACGGCGATCACAGGTTGGGACAGGTTGTTTTGAACGGCGAAGATGCTACGCTGGTGCAGGTTTTCAGCGGGACTTCGGACCTGGTTCCAGAAACGACTGCCGTAAGGTTTTTAGGGAGGCCTCTCGAGATGAAACTATCCCCCGCGCTTATCGGGAGAGTGTTTTCCGGTTTGGGCGAACCGAGGGACGATTGCGGTCCCGTTTATTCTGCCTACAGCAAAGATGTAAATGGATCTCCTTTAAATCCCATGGCAAGGGTATATCCAAGAAACTTCATTCAAACGGGAATATCGGCCATAGACGTATTGGTCACGCTCATCAGAGGGCAGAAACTTCCCATATTTTCGGGAAACGGGCTGCCTCATAACAAGCTTGCCGTGCAGATTGCCAACCAGTCCCAGTTGGTAGGGGAGGAAAATTTCGCCGTCGTTTTTGCGGGAATAGGCGTGAAACGAGATGATGCAGCTTACTTCATGGAGGAACTTTTCGAGAAGGGGCGCACCAAAAACATGGTTGTCTTCTTAAACCTCGCCGATGATCCCGTCATCGAGCGAATAGCCACGCCGCGCTTTGCCCTGACCGTGGGAGAGTATTTAGCCTTCGAGCTCAACATGCACGTGTTGGTCATCATGACCGACATCACGAACTACTGTGAGGCCTTAAGGGAAATTGGAGTCGCCAAAGGCGAGGTGCCAAGCCGTAAGGGCTATCCGGGCTATATGTACAGCGACCTTGCTTCCCTCTATGAAAGAGCCGGGGTCTTGAAGGGGATCCAGGGAAGCCTGACGCAAATTCCGATCCTCACGATGCCCAACGACGATATTACTCACCCCATCCCGGACCTCACGGGATTCATAACGGAAGGTCAGATCGTGTTATCGAGGGAGCTGGATTCCAGGGGAATCTATCCTCCCATAGATGTATTGGCCAGCCTTTCGCGGCTCATGAAGGACGGCATAGGCAAGGGCTACACCAGAGAAGACCATCCTGACCTTGCAAGCCAGCTGTACGCTTCTTACAGCAGGGTCCAAGACGTCAGGGCTCTGGCGAGCGTTATCGGGGAAGACGAGCTTAGCCAAATAGACATCTCCTACATGGACTTTGGGAAGTCCTTCGAGAACACCTTTATAAAACAAAGCTACGATGAGGATAGAGATATAAGCGAATCCCTGGATATTGGCTGGAAGCTGCTGAAGATGTTGCCCCGCAACGAACTCACCAGAATATCTAAAGAAGAAGCCGATGCCAGGCTAAAATAGTTAATTGAGATATTACCTGTCAATTGCCACTATGCTATGATATATGGTACATCTTCGATGTAATCGAATAAGAAGCGGATGGATGAAATACGAAAAAAGGAGGAGAGAGAAATGAGAAAGACGCCTCTTTACGAGAAACACGTCGCGTTGGGCGGTCGTGTGGTAGATTTCTTTGGATGGGCCCTTCCCGTGCAATACAGCGGCATAGTCGAAGAGCATTTGGCCACCAGAAAGGCGGCAGGCCTGTTCGATGTCTCTCACATGGGGGAAATAACTGTCGAGGGTAAGGACGCTTTGAAGTTCATCAATTACCTCGTAACCAACGACGTAACTAAATTGGTCCCGGGTAAGGTGATGTATTCTCCTATGTGCTACGAACATGGCGGAGTTGTAGACGATTTGTTGATATACATGTACGATGAAAATCGCTTCCTCTTGGTCGTAAACGCTGCCAATAAAGATAAGGATTACCAATGGATTGCTGATAAATCGAAAAAGTTCGACGTCAAGGCGGAAGACGTATCGGAATCATACGCTCAGATAGCCATCCAAGGTCCTAAAGCAGAAGGCATACTTCAAAAGCTTACCGATGTCGCTTTGGATGAAATGAAATTCTATACTTTTAAGGACCGTGCATCGGTGGGAGGTGTGGACCTTTTGCTTTCGCGGACCGGATACACCGGCGAGGACGGCTTCGAACTTTATCTGCCGCCTGGCGATGCAGGTCATATTTGGGACGAATTGCTCAAAGCCGGAAAGGAGGAAGGCCTGGTCCCGGCGGGACTTGGGGCAAGAGACACCTTGCGTTTTGAGGCATGCCTGCCCTTATACGGACAGGAGCTGTCGGAGGATATAACCCCCCTTGAGGCCGGTCTGGACTTCTTCGTTAAGCTGTCCAAGGAAGATTTTATTGGGAGAGCGAACCTCCTGGAACAAAAGGAGAAGGGTTTAAAGCGCAAGATAGCTGGCCTTGAGATGGTCGAGAAGGGCGTTCCGAGACATGGTTACGAGGTGAAGTCACAGGGCAAAAGTGTTGGTGTGATAACATCAGGTTCGTTTGCCCCGTCGCTTGAAAAGTATCTTGCTCTGGCATTGTTGGATAGCGATTACGTCGAAATCGGTCGAGAAGTGCATGTCGATATAAGGGGAAAGGACAGGCTTGCCAAGGTGGTAGAGACGCCTTTCTACAAAAGGCGTTACAAGAAGTAAAAAAAGCAAAAAAAGAAGCAGGAGGTGCATCGAGTCATGAACATACCGGAAAATTTAAAGTATACGAAAACGCACGAATGGGTGAGAGTGGAGGGCAATAAAGCTTACGTCGGAATTACTGATTTCGCCCAGGGGCACCTAGGCGATATCGTTTACGTCGAGCTTCCTGAAGTGGGTTCGCTGGTCGAGGCGGGAGAGGCGCTTTGTTCTATAGAATCGGTCAAAGCCGCCTCCGATGTATATTCCCCCGTCTCGGGAGAAATAGCCGAAGTAAACGATGCTCTCGAAGGTGAGCCGGGGTTACTCAACGAGGATCCCTATGAGAACTGGATTGCCACGATCGAAATGAATAATCCCGAGGAGGTGGAGGCTCTCTTAGACGCCGCAAGCTACGCTAAGCATTGCGAAGAAGAGGAGGAGGCGATGGGATAATGTGGAATTACATCCCCCATACGCGTGAAGATAAGGAGAGGATGCTCGAGGCCCTTGGAATCAAATCTGTGGACGAACTCTTTGAGGATATTCCCAAAGAGGTGCGAATGGAGAGAAATTACGATGTACCGGGGCCCCTAGCAGAGGACTGTTTGGTCAGACATATGCAGGAATTGGCCGGCAAGAACTTGCATTTGGGCAACTGCGCTTGCTTTTTGGGAGCGGGCGTTTACGATCATTTCGTTCCTTCCATAGTCGACGCGATTATATCGAGGGGAGAATTCTATACTGCCTATACTCCCTATCAACCGGAAATAAGTCAGGGGACGTTGCAGGCGATATTTGAATATCAATCCATGATATGCGAGCTTACAGGCATGTACGTGACCAATGCTTCTATGTACGATGGCGCCTCTTCCTTCGCCGAATCTGCCTTCATGGCCTGCTCTGCAACCAAAAGGGAAAAGGTACTTTGTTCTAAAGCGGTAAACCCCGAATACAGATCGGTCTTAAGGACATACACCCGTTTTAGGGGAGTTGAGGTAGAGGAATTCGGATACAAGGACGGACAGGTTGATCTAGAGGACGTTAAGGGTAAATTGAACGACAAAGTTGCGGCAATCATGATTCAAAGTCCAAACTTCTTCGGCGTTATCGAAGACTTGGCGTCCATAGCGGAACTGGCTCACTCTAAGGGTGCCATGCTTATCGTAAGTGCTGACCCCATCTCTCTAGCGCTATTGGAAGCCCCGGGAAAATTGGGAGCCGATATCGTTACTGGTGAGGGACAGGCCCTCGGCAATCCGGCATCCTTCGGTGGCCCCCATTTTGGCTTTTTGGCGGCGACGGAGAAACTTTTGAGGAAAATGCCGGGACGCATAGTCGGACAGACCGTCGATACCGAAGGTCGTCGTGGCTTCGTCTTGACACTGCAGGCTAGAGAGCAGCACATACGTCGCGAAAAGGCCACCTCCAATATATGCACCAACCAGAGCTTATGCGCCCTGATGGGTGCGGTCTATATGAGCGCTATGGGAAAGGAAGGACTTAAGGAGGTAGCTAAACTTTGTTACAACAAGGCGCACTACGCAATGGATGAGCTCGCAAAGAGGGGTTTTAAGCGCGCCTTCAACGCTCCCTTCTTCAAAGAGTTCGTCCTCATCGCTCCCAAGCCGGTAAAGGAGATCAACGAGAAGCTCCTAAAGGAAGGTTTTATCGGGGGCTACGATCTTTCCGGGCAGTACCCGGAGATCAAAAACGGTTGGCTGATCGCCGTGACAGAACGCAGGACAAAAGAAGAGATCGACCGGTTTGTCGGGATCGCAGGGGGTGAAGTGCGATGAAAAAGCCCGTTGAGCTCATATTTGAGTTGAGTAAATCAGGAAGGAAGGCTTACTCTCTTCCTGCTTGTGATGTGCCTGAAGCGGGCGAAAAAATCCCGGAAAAGTTCGCGAGAAAGATCGATGCCAGGCTGCCCGAGGTATTTGAGGTCGATGTGGTCCGACATTTTACCAGGTTATCTCAACTCAACTACGCCGTCGACTTAGGCTTTTACCCCCTCGGGTCATGTACGATGAAGTACAACCCGAAGATAAACGAGGCCGTCTCGCGCCTGCCGGGTTTTTTGCGGCTTCACCCCTATCAGCCGGAGGAGACGGTACAGGGCGCGCTGAAACTCATGTACGACCTGGAGAAGATGTTGTGCGAGATAACGGGCATGGATAGGGCCACGTTACAGCCTGCTGCAGGTGCTCATGGCGAGATGACGGGTTTGATGATCATAAAGGCCGCCCTGGAAGAGAGGGGAGAGGGCAAGAGGAAGAAGATCATAATACCCGATTCGGCTCACGGCACGAACCCTGCGTCGGCCAGCATGGTGGGATTCGAAGTGCTGGAAGTGAAATCCGACGAGCGCGGAAACGTGGATGTCGAAGATCTAAAGAAACTGATGAGCGACGAAGTGGCCGGCATCATGTTGACGAACCCCAATACGCTCGGGTTGTTCGAGGAAAGAATAACCGAAATTGCCAGGATAATACACGGCGCAGGCGGTCTTTTGTATTACGACGGGGCCAACCTCAACGCAAACCTAGGGAAGGCGCGACCGGGCGACATGGGCTTTGACGTAGTGCATTTAAACCTTCACAAGACCTTCAGCACTCCCCACGGCGGAGGCGGGCCTGGATCGGGACCGATAGCTGTTACAAAGGAGCTCGCCCCCTTCTTGCCTGTTCCCACTGTGGAAAAAGAGGGCGAAAGATACTATCTTGATTACGATAGGCCCCTTTCCATCGGAAAGGTAAGGTCCTTCTACGGTAACTTCAGCGTGATGGTTAAAGCTTACGCTTACATTTTGACCATGGGACCTGAGGGCTTGAGGGAAGTTGCTGAATGCTCCGTCTTGAACGCGAATTATCTATTGAAAAAACTAAGAGATTATTTTGAACTTCCCTTCGATCGTTGGTGCAAGCACGAATTCGTCATCTCCGGCAACAGACAGAAGAAAGCTACGGGCGTCACTACTCTTGATATGGTAAAGAGGCTAATAGATTACGGTTTCCATCCCCCGACCGTGTATTTCCCGCTGATCGTACCGGAGGCCATGATGGTAGAGCCCACGGAGACTGAAAGCGTCGAGACGCTGGACGCCTTTGCCGAGACGATGATTTCTATAGCAAAAGAAGCGGAAGAAAACCCAGACCTTGTAAAGGAATCACCGAAGAATACTCCTGTTGCTCGCTTAGACGAAGTGACGGCAGCCAAAAGACCCGTGGTGAAATGGGACTTCGAAGCGTAAACTCGTAAATCCGGACGAAGGGCGTCTCTTGCCGTAAAATAATGGCGCAAGAGGCGCCTTTAAATATTTGAGAAAGGGGGTAGAGTCGATGAAGAGCGACCTAGTCGTAATTGGCGGAGGACCCGGGGGTTACGTGGCCGCCATAAGGGCCGCACAGCTTGGAGCCACGGTTACCGTCGTCGAAAGGGATAGAATTGGAGGAACCTGTCTTAATTATGGTTGCATTCCCACTAAGGCTTTGTGTCAAAGTGCCGAAAGCGTCCTGTTGGCCCAAAGAATGGAAGAGGCCGGAATTGTCGTCGGCGAAGCGAAGGTGGACATGGCCAAAGTGCATGCCTGGAAGAGGAGATCCGTTGACAAACTTACTGGAGGAGTGGCTCAATTATTAAAGGGATACAAAGTTAACGTCATCGAGGGAGAGGCTAAATTATCGGGCAAGAACACGATATCTGTAACGAAGTCCGATGGCAGCAAGGAGGAGATTGAGGCTAAATTCATTCTTATCGCCACCGGTTCCAAACAGGCCGTACCTGATATTCCAGGGATGGGTTTGAAGGGGGTAGTGACCAGCAGGGAGTTGCTCGAGTACGAGGATCTGCCCGATAACCTCTTTATCTATGGTGGCGGATATATAGCCATGGAATTTGCCAGCATATACAATGCTTTGGGATCCAACGTTACGGTAATGGTTAGAAGCAGAGTCCTCAGGTTAATGGACGGCGAAATATCCAAGAGAATAAAGCTGCTTTTAAAGAAGAGGGGCATAACCTTTTATGAGGGCATGCTCGTAGACAGAATAGAGCAGGGAAAAGAGGGCCTAACCGTTTATGCTTCAAGCGACAGGGAAGAGGCTACGCTAAATGCAGATCTGGTCTTGGTAGCGACGGGCAACGTCCCCAACGTTGAAGGTCTTGGTTGCGAGGATGTGGGGATTGAAACGGGGAAGAAGGGCATAATCGTGGATGAATTCTATCGAACCTCCGTTGAAGGAATTTACGCCATTGGCGATGTAATAGGTCCGCCCTATCTTGCCCATGTCGCTTCAGAGGAGGGTAAAGTGGCTGTCGAGGCCATGTTCGGACTTAAACCCGGCAGGATAAATTATGATGCCATTCCTGCAGCGGTCTTTACCATTCCCGAGGTCGCTTCTGTAGGGAAGACCGAAGAGGAATTGAAAAAAGATAACATCGATTACTCCGTCGGCAAGTTCCTCTTTGCCGGCAATGGCAAGGCCATTGCCATGGGCGAAGAAGATGGATTGGTAAAGGTATTGGCCTACGGCGACGGCAAATTGGCGGGCGTTCATATCATCGGACCCCACGCCAGCGACCTCATACACGAAGCGGCCTTAGCCATGCATGCCGGCTTACCCGTAAAGGAGTTGATCTCTTGCATTCATGCCCACCCAACACTGGCGGAAGCTTTCCACGAGGCGGTGATGGGAGTCAAAGGAGAGGCCATTCATCAGCTGCCTAGAAAAAGGTAAAATTTAGTTTCATCCCTCCCTTTTTCTAGAAAAAGGGAGGGATGAAACTCGAGTTGGATGCTATCCTATTTCCGTGGGATAAATGTTATTGTAGGAATCTGCAAAGATTGCAGAGATTTTATCTCCTTCTCCCCTTTGCAGGGATACAAAATGAGTGCAATTGGTTTTTATGAAATATTGATGTGCCCCTTCCGTTGCACAGGCCTCTATTTTCTCCTTGCAGAGAGGGCAGGAGAAGTTGTAGCATGCCTGTCCGACGGATTCAAGGCTTACTGCGACCTCTTCTCCCAGATCGTTGTAATAGATAACGAGAGATTTTTCAGGGAAAAATCTGCTGAAGTGCGAGCAATGAACTTGTGTGCCTTCTTTTGTGGACGATATAGTTTCAGCACCGCAAACCGGGCATATGATCTTCCAGTAGTGTTCCATCTCTCACACCCCTTTTGCCTCAGGCTCTGACGCATATAATATAACATCTATTTATTACTTCTACAATAGAATAAAGGTTCCAGCGACAACATGATGACTGCAATGCATATGAAGACTCCGCCGATGATCGCGCTTTTTTCCGGCCTTTCTCCAAGCAATAGAAAGGCCCACATCATAGAGAGGGGAATTTCGCTCATGGATAATACCGAAGCTATAGAGCTAGACAGATATTTTAGGGATCTCGAGATCATGCCAAAGGCAATGGCGGAGGTGCATAATGCCATATACATTAGGCCAAGGTAAGCTTTCGGCGGGGCCTTGAATAGATCCGCTGCTTTTCCTCCATAAAGCCCGCCGACCCAACAGATTACCGATGCCCATAGAAAACTCTGCAAATAGGCCTTATACTGCGATTTTTTGCCGAGTCCGTATCTTCCGTTTAAAAGGTAGAGGGCATAACCGGCACCGCCGGCCAGTGCGCAGAGAACGCCAATGATGTCGAACTTCAAGCCCTCGCCGGGATCCCATACGGCAAAGTAAACTCCCGACAGAGAGAGTATTAAGGCTAAAATTTGTACCAGAGAGGGGCGCTCTCGGGCTATAGCCCAGGCTCCTATCATGGCCCAAATCGGAGCGGTGTAATACAGGATCAACGTCATTCCTACGGATATCCTCAAAAAGGCTATGCTAAGGCCCAAGTTCGAGCTGATAAGCCCAAGGGAGCTCAACCAAAAAAGGGCGCTGCCCATTTCCTCTTTATGGGGAATTATCAAAGCGCTTCGGGGTTTGGGGGCGAGAGAGATAATGATACAGGTGCTGACGGTTATGCGAAAAAGCGTTATGAGAAAGGGGCCGACTCCAAAACCGTTGACGAAACGAACTACGGGACCGTTCGTTCCCCAAATCGTGGTCGCCCCAAGGACCAAAAATATTCCCCTCACGGTACTCCCAAGCGTATCCATTGCTTTTGTGGGTAATTTTTAAGATTAAATTAAAGATCGAATATGCCGACGAGAAAAGTATGATCCGACGGCTTTTCCCATGATCTGGGTTCCCTGTCTATGTAGCAATCCACTGAGCGATCTGCCACGGAAGGCGTAGCTAATATGTGGTCTACGCGCCAGCCTATGTTGTGTTCAAGAGCATTTTTGACCCTATAGTCCCAAAAAGTGTACTGTCCTTCTTCTGGGTGGTGTTTTCTGAAGACGTCCACAAAACCCCAGGATTTGACGGTGTCGAAAATATCCCTTATCTCTTCATGAAAGCATACGTGGTTTCTTTTCGTTTCCGGTTTCGTTACATCCTTTTCCTCTGGGGCTACGTTCATATCTCCCACCCAAATTATCTTGTCATCAGCCTTAAACTCCGATTCCAGTAAATCGAGGAATCGCCGGAAAAAGTCCTTTTTGTATCGGTAATCGGGATGGTCAATGGACTTGCCCTGGGGGACGTAAGTGTTTATTACCCACAGGTCGTCGAACCTGGCGATCATCAGTCTGTCGTCGTCCTTTCCGTCTTTGCCGTCGGGGAAGCCGTAAATGATCTCATTTGGTTCCCCTTGGCAAGCAATTGCCACACCAGCGTAAGCTTTCCTTCCCCTGAAAAAGACGTGGTATCCCCAGGAATCGAAGACCGATGCTGGAAATTGATCGTCGCTTACCTTCGTCTCTTGCAGACACAAGACGTCTACCGGGTTTTTTATCAACCATCTTTCGAGGATTTGAAGCCTGCTTCTGACGGAATTTGCGTTAAAGGTTGATATCGTAAAAAAGGGCATTTCACTCACTACCTCCTTGTACTGAATTAATGAACCTCAGGTTCAAAAGGATTATCTCCGGCATTGATCCCAGACGGACCGGAGGTCCCCAAGTTCCATACCCGCTGGATACGTAAATTAAGGTTTTGTCCTTATGCAAAACCCCCCAGCTTTTTTCGAATATCAATTTAGTTATTAAGTTAAATGGCCACATCTGACCGTTGTGCGTATGGCCTGACAGCTGAATGGCAACTCCCTGAGATGCCGCCTCGTCTAAATTGACGGGCGTGTGGTCTAAAACCATGACAGGAAGATCCTTTGAAACTTCTTGGAGTATTTCGTTTAAGAGAATGCGTTTTGACCTTTCTATGCGATTTGCCGTAATATCCTTTCTGCCTACAAGAATTAGTGAATTTTCTATGATCGCGAATTCATCTTGGAGCAGCTTCACTCCTGCCCTGGCAAGGTATTTCTCGACTTCCTCTATTCCCGCGTAATATTCGTGGTTGCCGGCAACGGAATATATACCTAAGGGAGCATTCAATTGTTTTAATTCCTCCGCCAGGCTTTCTTCCATCGCAACGGAAACGCTTTCGTCTACTATATCGCCCACGAAAAGCACCATGTCCGGGGACAGATCGTTAATTTTGCTCACAAGGTCTTTTATGCGGGAGTTGTTCATAAAGAGACCTACATGCACGTCCGATACGGCTACGGCCCGGATGGAATCCAAAGTCGCATTGACATTCGACATCTCCAGGTTTAATGTCACTGTTCGCGTTCTTCTTGCGTTAATGCTGCCAATTACGATCAGGACCATCATGAGGACGACGCCTATTCTCCATATGTGCGCCCTTAAAGTGACGTCCAAAAGCGGCATAAAAGAGAAGAGAGAAGACATGAGTCTGTAAATGTCTATGAAGAGGCTCAATAAAAATGCATAGGCCATGAAAGCAAAATAGTAAGAACCGGCCACGGCGAATATTTTGGCGATACCTTCAAGGGAGGTGAAGGCCTGAAGCAGACGGCCGCTGGGGTAGGCGATCATGGCCAAAACAAGGACAATCAACATAACTATTCCCACAGGAGATTGGCATAAGGGAGATATGTGCCTGTAGATATAGTAATTGGCAAGAAAATATATCAAAGAAACAGATCCAATGAAAACCATTAATCCTAATCCCATACAACTCCCCCTTCTCTTTGATAGTATAATGCAAATGGATATCCTTTAGGAATCCGATAAATTTCCCATCTTGACATATCGATAAACATGAAGCCTTTTTTATGGCCGGGAAACCCAGACGATCGGGGGTTGATCTGATGTATGATGTGGTAATTAAAGGTGGCAAAATAGTGGGTAGCCCCTTTGGAACGATTGAAGGGGATATCGGCATCGCAGGCGAATGCATAGCGGCGATAGGTTCTGGTTTAAAAGGAAAACATGTTGTCGATGCCTCTGGCAAACTCGTGTTGCCGGGCGCGATAGATGCTCATGTTCACATGGAGCTTCCCGTTTCGGGCACCCGTTCGAGCGATGATTTCGCTTCCGGCACAAAAGCTGCAGCCTGTGGCGGAGTCACGACCGTCATAGATTTTACGGTGGGCGACAGAGATTCAACCCTTCCTGAAGATATAGAAAGCAGGCTCGATGAAGCCGAAAAATCCTACATCGATTATACGTTTCACGCCGAGATTATCGGTTGGCACAGATCCAGGTCGTGGGAGATCTTGAAGGCAATGCAAATGGGAGTTACCAGTTTTAAGTTTTTCACTGCCTACAGCTCCTCCGGCAGAAGGACTGACAGAGGAGCGCTTTTCGATGCCTTTGAGACGATTGGCGACCTGGGAGCATTGGCCATAGTACATGCAGAAGACGAGGAGATAATTGACCACATCGTTAGTTCATTGGATCCTAGTGAGATCGGCGATATGAGTACTCTGGCCAAGGCGAGGCCACCTCTTTGCGAAGCCCTGGCAGTAGGCGATGTAATTTACTTGGCGGAAAGGGCAAACACCAAGGTGCATATAGTGCATTTATCCTCCGCTTTAGGTTTGGAGGCTTTCAAGAGAGCCAGGAGCTTTTATTCAAATGCGACAGCTGAGACATGTCCCCAATATCTCCTGCTTACGAAGGAAGTATATGAGGGTATGGAGGGCCACTTATACTCCGCTTCTCCCGCATTGAGGACCTCCATGGACGCTCAGGCTCTCTGGGAAGGCATCAGCAGCGGAGATATTTCCTTGATAGCGACGGATCACTGTCCCTTTACTAGAGAGCAAAAAAGCTGGAAGAATAACTTTCTCGACCTGCCCTACGGTTTGCCCGGTGTGGAGACTTCGCTGCCTTTATTCTTCAGCGAAGGCGTCTTAAAACGAGGCATTTCCCTCGAGGTCATGGTGAAGCTTTTTGCGGAAAATCCAGCCAGGATATATGGCCTTTTTCCCAGAAAAGGGGCGCTTCAAATTGGATCAGATGCCGATATAACAATTCTGGATCCCAATCAAGAATGGACAATAAGTTCCAATAATTTGCATATGAATACGGACTTTTCGCCCTACGAAGGAATGACGATAAAGGGCAAAGTCTGTACTACATTATCGCGAGGTGAAGTGATATACGATAATGGTCTTTTTAAAGCAAGAGAAGGAAGGGGAAAATTTTTGGGTCGAAGCATATGATCCTTTCAAATAAAGCTTCACAAATTCTTGGCCTTAACCTCTGAAAGACATCCTGGTGAAGGGGTGTTTTGGTGAAGTGCAAGAATCTAAAAGGTAGTAGATAAATCTAGGTCTTCCAGAGCGCCCATCTTGGTATTTGGGTTCTTTGGAAGCCAAGCCTGACATTGCTAGATATTCCAGGTACCTATGAGCAGTAGGGTAGGAAAGGTCGGTTTTCTCTACAACATCTTGGATGGTAGCGCCTTTAGAATTATGCTAACTTAAACAAACAAAGAGGCGCCCTTTGCGGACACCTCTTTGTTTGTTTAAGGCATGTTTAGCTTTTATTGTTTCCTGGGTTTCAGTGCGCTTACCAAGGCAGCCGTTACTAGAGTTCCGGCGATTATGGCTATTATATAAAACCCAAGATTTCCGACGGCATTCGGGATGGGAAGGACGAAAATACCTCCATGGGGAGCTCTGAGGGTGCAGCGGAAGAACATGGAAAGTGCTCCAGTGACGGCTGAGCCGGCAATGATTGAGGGTATTACCCTCAAAGGATCGGCAGCGGCAAAGGGTATAGCTCCTTCAGTTATAAAGGACACTCCAAGGACCGCTGCGGCTTTGCCGGCTTCCCTTTCTTCTTTCGTGAACTTATTTTTTGCGATGAACGTGGCTAAAGCAATTCCCAATGGAGGCGTCATGCCTGCGGCCATAACCGCGGCCATGGGCTCGAAAGTGTTACTCCCAAGAAGACCCACCGCAAAGGCGTAAGCTGCCTTATTGACGGGGCCTCCCATATCGACGGCCATCATTGCTCCAAGTATCAATCCCAAAATAGCCGCGTTAGCGGTGCTCATATTGTTAAGGCTCACAGTAAGCCAGTCCATTATACCTTTTACCGGCGTGCCTATAACGTATATCATGAGCAATCCCGTTGCCAGAGAAGATAAAAGAGGCAGGACTAAAACGGGCATAAGCCCCTCCAGGCTTTTCGGGAGTTTTATGGATTTTTTAAGCCCAAGCGTAATATAACCGGCGATAAAACCTGCCAATATGCCCCCTAGAAAACCTGCGCCTATTTGATTGGCGAGCATGCCGCCTATAAAGCCGGGGGTTAGACCGGGTCGATCGGCTATGGAGTAGGCTATGTAGCCGGCTAGCACGGGAACCATCAGTGCAAACGCGGCTCCGCCTCCAATGCTCATCAACGCTGCTGCCAAGCTGCCTTCTTCTTCTGCAGCATGTATTCCGAAGGCGAAGGAGAGGGCAATGCACAGCCCTCCGGCCACAACTATGGGGATTATGTGGGACACACCAGTCATTAGATGCTTATATACTCCAGACCTTTGTGCCGATCGCTGAGCCTTCATCTCCTCTATCTTGGCGACCTCTTTTTCCATGGTAACCGTGGCTTTCTTTAATGCCTCATTTATCACGGCAACACCGTCTTTGATCGCTATTCCCGTAGATGTCATGTATATTGGTTTCCCTGCGAACCTCTCGGTATTTACGTTTGTGTCGGCTGCGATGATGACGATGTCAGCTTGGGCTATATCTTCATCCGTTAGCTTATTCTCGGAACCCGCCGACCCCATTGTCTCGACCTTGATTTCGTGGCCTAACTTTTGTGCTCCAACCTTCAAAGATTCTGCTGCCATGTAAGTATGGGCAATTCCTGTCGGGCAAGCTGTTACAGCAACTATCTTTGCCATCTTTGTTTCCTCCTTCCCTCTAACTCATCTGTTCTTCTTGTTTTTCGATGACGTCCAAGACATCCCGGGGAGACTTGGCGTTTCTCAGAGACTCCCTGAAATTTTCGTGCATAAGCAACCTTGCGAGCTTAGAAAGGGCTTGCAGATAAACTTTATCCGCATCCTTTGGCGCAGCGATCAGAAAGAAGATGTCGGCCTTTGTCCCGTCGAGGGATGCTACGTCTATCCCTTGGGCGGTCCTGGCCATAGCTAGGCCGGCAGACTTTACTGCTTCGGATTTAGCGTGAGGTATGGCAACTCCGAATCCGACTCCTGTAGTCCCCTGTTTTTCCCTTTCGGCTACATCCTTTAAATATGCCTCTACATCTTCGACTATCCCATCCTCATACATCTTGTTTGTCAGAGCCTTCCAGACATCCTCCTTTGCGTCGGCCGTTAAATCGAGCAGTATCCTTCCTTCCGATAATAAATCTTTGATATTCATATCTTGACCTCCTTTACGGAAATTTCCCCAATAACGGACAGGACTCTTTCCCGTGTCGTTCGTTCCGTTCCCAATTTTGTGAGGGCACACAGGGAAAAGGCCGTCGCTAGTTTAGCCCGTTCCAATAGATCTTCTCCTTTTACCGCACCTGCAATTAAACCGGTCACCATCGCATCCCCGGCGCCAACAGTGGTCAAAACGTCGATCTTGGGAGGTATGGCCTGTATGAGGGTGTGGTCTTCAGCGAAAAAAGCTCCCTTCTCGCCCATGGAGAGACATACGGTTTTGATACCCAGGGAAAGCAGTTTTTTTAAGCCCTCTACGATTTGGTCGAAGGAGGGATTTGAGAGGCCAAAAATCTCGCAAAATTCTGCGATGTTGGGCTTTATGAGGTCAGGCTTAGATTTCAAGGCTTTTTTCAATGCGGGGCCACTCGTGTCTAAAGCTACAAATTTGCCCAGGGATTTAAGTATGGATGTAACTTCGGCAAAAAAATCGTTGTCGATGCCGGGAGGAAGGCTGCCACAGAGGGCGAAATAATCGTTATTTTCGGCCAATCGTGTTAATCTCTTTTGTAAATTAGCACGCACTTTTTCGTTGCATTGAAGCCCGGGAAAATTTATGTCCGTTATCTCCTTTTTTTGCTCGTCAACGATCTTGATGTTGGTGCGCGATTCTCCGTCTAAAAGCACGAATTCGTCTTTTATACCTCTGGCTGCAAGGAAGTTCTCGAACAACTCTTTGTTGTGCTTGCCCAGAAAACCTGTAGCAGCTACTCCTTCTATGCCGTAGTCCTTTAAAAAAGAAGCCACATTGAAACCCTTGCCCCCGACGTCTTTGCGCTCCTTTTTGACTCTGTTTACCCTTCCTGCCGTGAAGTTAGGGATAAATATAGTGTGGTCTATTGCAGGGTTTGGGGTGACCGTGACGATAGATGTCACCTTTCATCGCTCCCTTCGCTAGCGATAATTACTTTTACCTTTCTTTTTAATTGCTCGACCTTTCTTTCATCTCCCTTGTCGTCGGTGATGAACAAATCAAGTTCATCGAGATCACATATCTTGCACAAGCCCTCCAGGCCTATCTTTGAATGGTCTGCGACGAGCATCTTTTTTTTGCCGGCGAAGAGCATATGACGCTTTGTTTCGGCTTCCGTCATATTTGGCGTGGTAACGCCGAAATCGGCGTCAATGGCATTTGCTGCCAGAAAGACCTTGTCAAAGCGAAGGGCCTTTAACGCTTGGTTGGTCAAAAATCCGACGAGGGATCGGGGGCCCTTTCGCAGGATTCCGCCCAATAACCAAACCTCTACCGAAGGATCATCGAGGAATACATTTGCAACATCTATGCAGTTGGTGGCGACTGTCACATTGCGTCCGCGAAGGTTTGAGGCGATCTGCAGGGTAGTGGTGCCAGCGTCAAGCAGCACGGTTTCTCCTTCTTTTACTAAGGATGCGGCCATTTTCCCGATAGCTGCCTTGAGGTTGAGGTTTTGAATTTCCTTATCTTGAAAGGTGGGTTCAAGGCCATAATTGGGAGGAACGGCCCCGCCGTGAGTCCGCTTGAGCAGGTTCATGTCTTCAAGTACTGCCAGGTCCCGACGTATCGTAGCCTCGGAGACGCCGAACTCTTGAACCAGGTCTGCCACGTATATGGGAGCACCCGATTTGATCTTGCTTACTATGGCGGCCCTTCTTTCCTCTACGAACATCGCCATCACCTTGATTGTTTTTGATCATTTATGATCGTTTGTGATCATTATATTACGCCTCTTTCAAAAATGCAATATCCTTTTGTAGAAAGTTGATGAAAAAATAAAAAAGGACAGACGATGCTTAAGACGTCTGTCCTGCTTTTAGTATTTTAATTAATGGGGGTTTCGTTATTGTTCTATTGCGATCGTTGCTCACAGGTGATGAGCAACCAACCTCCATACAGGTCCTTTGCGGTGATGTGTATTTCCGATAGTCTCAATACATCTGATACCAAGCCTACATTGCCTGCCCGAAGCAACACTGCTGGCGTTTTGCCATTGCGAAACGCTGCAATGACCTTTTCTGACAGCTGGTCCGACATACTGGGGTTTATGTGATCCAATATCTCATTTTTATAGAAGGCAAGGCCGTTCAGCTTTTTATCGTAGACTACAAGAAGCTGAAAACTCCTGGCAGCGACGGCTTTATCAATGCTCGCGCTAAGCCTTTTCATGTAGTGGGGTGAGGAGACGACGGAAGTGCCCGAAAGGGCCTTGAGCGCCATGACGAAGATGCAACCGGATATGGCAAGGATTCGTATTATGCTTCTTTTTTTATCACGTTGAGATCTAAAAAAGCCGCCAGTGCCTGTCCCATGATCAAGGACAGGAGAAGAAAAAGCGGCAATATGTAAAGCTGGAGCTTAGACTTAGCCATGAAAAATAGGACCAGCGACAGCAGTTGAAGGCCAAGCAGTGTCGGCTCAAGGTGATTCCCGCTGCGCAACATCTCGCGGGCCACTTCAACGTATCTTCCTTCGGTGGTCTCGTATAAGCCTCTGCTTCCCTGAAAGGCTATGGAGGCAAGCAATGACAAAAGGACTACGAAGAGGATTTGCTTGCGTGAGGAGGTTTTACTTTGCGTGGACAATTTCTTTGCGTTCTCTTAGGATAAAGTATATGTTTCGTATGTAGATGAATACCCCACTGGCCTGCCCAACCATGAAAACGGGGTCATGCCTTGCTGCAGCATATATGAAAAGCAGTATCCCCCCTACGAGGCTCAATATCCAAAAGGGAAAGGAGAGCTTAATCATGGTTCTCTTAATGCGCAGGTACCGGCTTTAATTTGTTACTGTCAAGGCCCGCCTGTAACTTTTGGCGCCAATACTGCAACATATCCCTTACAGTGGTGGCAAGATCATGTTTGGGCCTCCAGCCTGTGGCTAATATGAGCTTTGACGAATCCCCCAGTATTATGGGTTCGTCTTTAGGCCGCAGCAGCATCGAGTCTATTTGCACATCGAAGGAAGTATTCAGCTCTTTCTCAATGATTTCTATAATCTCATTAACTGCATATGCTTTCTGGGCACTGATGTTGTAAGCTTCGCCAGGCATGCCCCTTTGGGCAAGCAAGATAAGGGCGGAAACCAAGTCCCTGACGTCAAGTATAGCCCTGCGGCTTTTTGTGTTTCCTACCCGAAGCATGGGTGGGATGTTGCCCTTTTCTATCTGGGTTGCTCTAAAGGTCAGATCTGAACATACGTCGCCCGTTTTTCTCGGCCCCGTTGTGTTAAATATCCTGGCCCTTATGCCTTTGATGCCCCATGTGGCCCAATATTGATATGTAAGGAGATCTTGGGCGGCCTTACTTACTCCGTACGGATGCAGGGGGAGCAAGGCGTGGTCTTCACTTATTGGGACCTCTTGCTCGCTTACGTAGCCGTAAGCGGCGCTGGAGCATGCCACGACCACCGTAGGGTCGTAGAAATCTTTGGCTTGTATGAGTTTTATCGCCTCGAATAAATTTGCAGTGCCTATGACGTTTGTCTCCAAGGTCTCTTGAGGCCTGTCCCACGAGACGGCAGGGAAGCTTTGGGCTGCCAGATGATATATGAAATTTGGCCTGTATCGTTCGACAATTCTGTAGAGATCCTCGAAGTAGCGTACATCCGTCTCCACAAATATGGCCTTCCCCTCGATTTCTTTCATATCAATCGTAGGTTTGTAGTAAGAAGCTATGATATTGTCTTTTCCCGCAAGGCAAGAGAGCCTGTCTATGAGATGACTTCCTATCATTCCGCCGGCTCCTGTTATTAATATCAAGATCATCGCACCTCCCAGCTGTATAATCCCATATCAGTGAAGGAATAATTGACGGTTTGTACCCCTTCGTCCTGAAGCGCTTTAGTTATTGCATATCTTTTGTCGGGTTTGGCGAAAAAGAACATGAACCCACCGCCACCTGCTCCCGAAACTTTTCCTCCCAAAGCGCCGGCCGATTTGGCCTTTTCGTAGATGGCGTCGATCTTCGGGGTCGTTATGCCGGCGGTAAAACGTTTTTTTGATTCCCATGCCTCGTCTAAGAGAAGGCCAAAGTCGTCGAGATTATCAGTCAGCAGCGCGGCCTTCATGGCTATGGCAAGCTCTTTGGCCTTGTCAAGTGACTTTAATGTCTCCTCGTTGCCTGAGGTCATATCCTTTATCTGAGAGCTCAAGATCTTCGACGAATCGTGAGAGCCTCCCACGTAGGCCAGGATCAGCCTATGATTGAGCTCGCAGACCACGTCATTTCGCAGCCTCAAGGGGTTGACTATCGTCTTTGTGCTATTGAACTCTATGAAGTTAAAGCCACCGAAGGCAGCAGCGTATTGGTCCTGTCTGCCACCTTTAATGCCCAGCTCATGTCTTTCGATTTGGTAAGCCATCTCGGCCACCTCGTAGGGCGTCATGGGAAGGTTGAGCCAATGTCTAAATGCCCCGACGACGGCGACGCAGACAGCAGAAGATGACCCCAAACCTGAACCGGGAGGAGCATCGTTATGTATCCTTAACTTAAAACCATGACTGACGTTGTAAGCTTTTTTCATGAAGTTAACTACGCCCTTTATCAAGTCGAGATGTCCGTCGTAAGCCAAAAACTGATCCACGTCATATTTCAGGGCCGCATCGTAATCTATGCTTTCTATCTCTATGGTCTTATCGCCGAGCGGAGATAGGCTCACGGTAGCGTATTGGTCGATGGTGGCATTCATGACAACACCTCCGTGTCTCTCGCAGTACGGGGAGACGTCAGTCCCTCCGCCGCCAAAGCTTATCCTCAAAGGTACCCTTGATCTTATCAGCATGTTTCCTAGCCTCACTTTAAAGCACTTATACAATTAGCGCCCGCCGTCCGTGCTATGGCATAGTAGTACCATCCGGCAGGAATGCCGTTTTTTCGTACGATCAGCTCTTTTACGCTTTCTACGTTCCAGCCATCTTTGACCAATTCGTCCAAACATAGACTTAGACTCTTAGGATCCGGACCGACCAGTACAATCACGTCACTATAAGTGCGTAGACCTTTGTCTTTGGGGAACCAGTATTTGAACATCAGGCTTTCATGCCCAAAGAAACTGGGGCCAGCAGTGTATCTTATACCCTCACCGCAGTCATGATCTTTGCTAGCCTGTTTTGTCCTGTAAAAGGAAAGTTCGCTTGCAATCCTGTGCTTGTCCACGCCCAACACTAGGGGTTCGTGTCCCGTAGACAGTTCAAGCTCATCTTCTATGGCCTCAACCTGTCTAGCCAGATCGCTCCATCCAATCAGGGGCAAGTTGCGAGGGTAGCCCACAAATGGCAGGCCTAAAACAAAATAGTGCAAAGCTGCTCCAAAGATAAGGTAGACAACTACGATGGTAGGGATCCAGGCCTTTCTTAGAAAATTGACAATTCGAAATGTAGTATCGCTTTCCATAATCTGATATGCTATTAAAGGAATTAGGCAAATCCAGGCAGGCCCCGTCCAGTTCAACTCAACCTCTCGAAATAAGCTAAAGGCCAAAAAGACACATGCCGGAAAAAGCGCCATTATCATGCAAAACCGAGATCTTCGGTCACCCTTTGTGCCCAAAAAGGTGCCAAAAACAGCGGCTAAACCGACAGGCGTAAGGAGCGCGGCAACATAGCCCAGAAATTGAGGCAGATAGAACTTAAAGGAACCAGTAAGCCTGTCGGGTCCCTGATAGACGAAAGATGTCCATTCGTGCTTGGCGTTCCAAACGATGACAGGCGAAAAGATCAAAAGAGCAAGGATGGCAGC
>DGDP01000059.1 GCA_002385485.1 Acetomicrobium sp. UBA3949
AATGAGGACATCTCGATAGTAGTTACAGGAGCAGCCGGTCAAGGCATTCAAACGGTCGAGGATATTCTTGGAAAAGTACTTAAAAGAAGCGGGCTTAACGTATTTGCCACTAAAGAATATATGTCCCGAGTCAGAGGAGGAAATAACTCTACTGAAATTCGAGTTTCATCAAAGAGCGTACGAGCCTTCGTAAATCGCATAGATCTGCTCATTTGTTTAAACAAAGGACTCAGGAATTACCTTAAGGAACGCATCAGTAACGATACTGTTATAATAGGCGACATAGAGGAAATGGGAAAGGAACTGGCAGGAAGGGGCCAAATGTTTTTTGACGTACCTTTGCTACATTTTGCCAAAGAGTTAGGTAGCCCTTTATTCGCCAACGTCGTCGCTGCCGGGATAATAACGTCCCTTTTTGACGTAGATATGTCCCTTTTAGAACAGTACTTTGACGAAAGATTTGGAGCAAAGGACAAGGGTTTAGTAACCAAGAACATTGATGCAGCTAAAAAGGGCTACGAAATAGCACGGGAACTTGCAGAAGACATAACCGTAAAGATGGACCACAACAGCGAAATTGGAAAAGAACTTCTTCTTACAGGAAGCGATGCAGTGGCTTTGGGGGCAATTGCAGGCGGTTGCAATATGATCTTCGGTTATCCCATGTCCCCTGCTACAGGGGTTCTTTCCCACCTTTCACAGGTCGCTGAAGAGTTTGGAATAGTGACCGAACAAACCGAAGATGAAATTTCTGCCATGAACATGGCCATCGGGGGCTGGTACGCTGGCGGCCGTGCCATGGTTACGACCTCCGGCGGAGGGTTTGATTTGATGAGCGAAGGGTTGTCCTTAGTCGGGATTGGCGAGAGCCCAATGGTAATACATCTGGGACAACGCCCCGGGCCGGCTACCGGTCTTGCCACGCGAACTGAACAGGCGGATTTAAATTTAGCTCTCTACGCGGGACATGGCGAATTTCCACGGGCAATACTCGCTCCGGGTTCGATCCAGGACGCTTTTTATATGACACAACATGCCTTCAATTTAGCGGCCCGCTATCAGGTCCCTGTTTTCATCCTCACCGATCAGTATCTTTTAGACTCGTCGTATAACCTTCCCGCTTTCTCTTGCGAAGGCCTTAAGGTCGAAAAACATATCGTAAAAACAGATGAATCATACAAACGTTATGTCATAACTGAAGATGGTGTATCGCCAAGAGGCATTCCGGGCTATGGCAATGGACTAATAGCCTTTGACAGCAACGAACATGGCGAGACGGGAAGAAATATGGATGAAGATCCTCAAATTCGAAGCGAAATGAACGCCAAAAGAATGCGCAAACTGAAGGGACTAGAGGAAGACTCTCTTCCGCCTGCACTTTATGGAGACGTAGATTACGATGTACTTTTAATAGGGTGGGGATCTACTAAACATATCATCGAAGAGGCGATGGAGAAATTTTCAAGGCCAAAAACGGCCTTTTTGCAAATAAGACAGCCCTTCCCGTTGCACAGCTCTACAAAAGATTATTTGAAAAGAGCAAAGGTTATAGTAGACATAGAAGGAAACGCTACAGCTCAAATGGCCAACTTAATTAAGCTGCTTACCGGCATTGAAGCATCTCATCGAATACTGACATCATCTGGAATGGAAATTACGGTTGAAGAATTATTAATTAAGCTGCGTTGTTTGCATATATAGTTTGGAGGGATAAAAATGACAGATGTTAGAATGTTCGATGTTCCTGGCCCTATAGATATAATGTGGTGTCCCGGTTGTGGCAATTTCCCCATACTTGATGCAGTCAAAAAAGCCTTGGCCGAGCTCGATCTTACGCCCCAAGACGTGTTGATCTGTTCCGGAATAGGACAGGCCGCTAAATTAAATCACTATGTAAATACCCACTTTCTTCATGGCCTCCATGGCCGCTCTATTTCGAACGCTACCGGGGCAAAAGCAGCCAATCCCAAGCTGGTCGTCCTAGACGTTGGAGGAGACGGCGACAGATATGCTGAAGGGGGAAACCATATAATTCACACAATAAGGCGAAACCCGGATATAACAGCACTCGTTCACGATAACAGGGTTTACGGTTTGACAAAGGGGCAGGCCTCCCCAACAAGCCCTATGGGATACATATCGCCCACAACCCCGAAAGGAGTGGCAAGCTTGCCTTTGAATCCAATTGCTCTCGCCGTATCCCTCGACGCTTCTTTCGTTGCTCAAGCCTTTGCAGGAGACATAGAAGAAACAAAAGAGATACTAAAAAAAGCCATATCCCATAAAGGATTTTCTTTTGTCAACATATTTCAACCCTGCGTCACCTTTAACAAAATCAATACTTATCAATGGTTTAAAGAAAACACATATTATCTTGGAGATGACTACGATGCAAGCGACCGAAAGATGGCTTTAGAGAAAACATTTGAAACGAATAAATTGCCCCTTGGGGTAATATACGTAAACAACAGAAAGACCTTCGAGGAATCTCTGGCAGCTTATGAAAATTCCGATAAACCACTTTACGATCGCGACATATCGTGGGATAAACTGACAAAGACGTTTGAGCGCTTTGTTTAATTAAAATTCAGGACACGTTCAAGGTTTCCAGAAAAGCGGGAGCAAAAAATACAATGCCCCCGCTTTTTATCGTTAGATGAAAGTATTACTTATAATCTATTCCTAGCTTTTTCGACAGCTTTTCAAGCATATCCTTAACCATTGTTGGTAAATCGTACTCGGGATTCCATCCCCACTCCTGTCTGGCACAGCTATCATCGAGCATATCGGGCCATGAATCGGCAATGCCCTGTTTTACAGGATCTACATCATAGTAAATCTCGAACTCAGGTATATGTTTCTTTATTTCCAAAACAAGCTCCTCGGGAGTAAAGGCCATAGCCGTAATGTTAAAGGCATTCCTGTGAACAAGCTTTGACGGATCGGCTTCCATCAGGTCGATGGCAGCCTTTAAAGCATCGGGCATATACATCATATCCATGCGAGTGTCTTTTTTTAGATAACATGTATATTTTTTGTTTTTTAAGGCTTCGTAGAATATTTCAACGGCATAGTCTGTCGTTCCGCCACCAGGAAGGGTTTTGTAAGAAATCAATCCAGGATATCTGACTCCACGGGCGTCCACGCCATATTTAAGGAAATAATAATCACACAAGAGCTCTCCCGTCACTTTGGTAACGCCATACATGGTTTGAGGTCGTTGTATAGTATCTTGTGGGGTTTTCCATTTCGGAGAGCTCGGTCCAAAAGCAGCAATGGAGCTGGGGACAAAGAGAGAGCATTTATATTCCCTGGCTATTTCCAAAGCGTTTATTAAACCGGTAACATTTACGTGCCAGGCGCCCATCGGATTTTCTTCTGCCTTTGCAGATAATATGGCCGGCAGGTGATATATGACGTTAATGCCATATTTTTTCACAACATCGACGTATTCATCTGCATTGGCAACATTGACAACTTCGTATGGGCCGCCTTCTGCCAATTCGGGGTCCGGGTTGCGCCTATGACCTCCACACACCACATTATTGCTTCCATATTTTTGCCTAAGCGCAGGCACCAGCTCTGAACCGATCTGTCCCGTTCCGCCCGTGACAAGAATTCTCTTCAATGGTAATCCTCCCTTCGATATTTAACCGCAAGTCGTCTTTTAATGTATCTCGATCCTCTTTATAAAGTTTAAGGATCGAAACTACCTATCATTGCATATCATATATTATATACCTGACTTGTTCTATTATACACAATTCTTGAATTTAGGCTTATAAAAAAAGGCTTGCATCAATTATGTATGCAAGCCTTTTTTCGATTTTCAGACAAATTTCAGACAAAGCATTATCTCGTTTATCTACGGCGTTCTTTTATGCGGGCAGCTTTACCGGAAAGCTTTCTCAAATAATACAACTTGGCCCTTCTTACCCTACCATGGCGAACGACCTCTATCTTTTCCACGTTAGGACAATATAAGGGAAATATCCTTTCCACACCAATACCGCCGGATACTTTTCTTACAGTAAACGTTTCTCTTAAGCCGCCATTTTTCCTGGCAATCACGACACCTTCAAAAACCTGAATTCTCTCTTTGCCGGCTTCCCTTACCCATACGTGAACTCTAACGGTATCCCCGGGCCTGAATTCCGGCAGCTCGCGTTTCTGGTATTGTTTTTCAACTAATGCAATCCTCGGATCCATTTTTATTTTCCTCCCTCGCTTAAATCTTTATCTCCACCCAAAAAGTCGGTCCAACACAACAGCTACTGCGCTCCTTACGGACAAATGATTATACTCTCCATTTCCTCCCATTATAGGCTTCAAAACCAGATCGACATGGTCAAAAACTTCATCGGCAAGACCCCAACTTGTGCCAAAGAGAATGCACAAAGGAACATCTTTTTCAAGCGCTATTCTTTTAAGCTCCAAATAAGGAAGCGCCCCCTTGACTTGTTTGGCAGTCGTAGCCACAACCAAGGGTTTTTCTCTTTCCTTTTTTTCTATCCAAGCCAAACCTGAGTCGATCGACCCGATGACCTTAAGCAAGTTTAAAGCCTCGGCCCTCAGCGGATTGAGGCCCATCTCATGAGCTTTTTGCCAATGTCCTGCTATTTTGGAAACCATCTCGCGCTGCAACCTAAGGGGAGTAACCACCAAAAACTTATCTACCCCGAAGGTCATGCAACTTCTGCTAATATCGTGAAGGTCGAGGCCCGTTACCGCAGAAGTCACCACATTACCGCTTTTATTTAACACAGGATAGTGCGCTAACATTAAATAAACCCCTTTTGTCAGATAGGGCCTAATTCCAGCCCTGGACAAAAGATCGGGGCGCCGCCTAAGCGTTCTGGCAGCGGCCTCCCTTCTTCTCCATGTTGCAGCCTCTTGATGATTTCCCGACGTAAGCTCTTTTGGAACTTCCAGACCTTGCCAATTAACCGGCCTCGTGTAATGGGGATAATCCAACATTCCCTTATAAAAGGAATCCTCCGACACCGCCTCTTCCTTTCCAACCACTCCCGGAATAAGGCGAGAAATGGCGTCAATTATGACCATCGCGGGCAGTTCTCCGCCCGTTAAAACGTAATCCCCTATGGATATTTCAAGGTCCACACATTTTTCGACGAAACGCTCGTCAATTCCCTCGTAGTGACCGCATATTAACACGATGTGATCCTTCTTAGTCAACGCCTCCACCAGGTCTTGAGTCAGTACCACCCCCTGGGGCGAAGGATATACAACGCAAGAACCGGCGGATTTGATATCTTCCAAAGCCTTATAAAGAGGTTCGGGCATTATTACCATTCCGCCACCGCCATAGGAGTAGTCGTCTATTTGGCCATATCGGTTCGAGGCGTAATCCCTTAAGTTAACGATCTCGACCTCAATTTTTGCCTCCTTGACGGCCCTTCCTATAATGCTCGTGTTCAAAAAGGCTTCAAAGTACTCCGGAAAAGCAGTCACTACAGAAAAGCGCACTATTCCCACAATCCTTCCAGCAAATGCACCTTTACAAAACCGTTATCGATATTGATCTCTTTTACAACTTCTGATATCGCCGGAAGCATGTGTCTTTTTCCCTTTTCCGTTTCTACAACGTAAACATCATTGCTCCCCGTTGGCATGATTTCCACCAAAGTACCCAGATTGTTGCCCGTATCGTAATCGACGACAGTAAGACCAAGTAAATCGTCAATCCAGTAGAAACCATCGGGAAGTTCCACTCTTTCTTGAGGTTTGACCATTACAAGGCCACCACGCAGACTTTCAGCAGCATCCCTATCGACTATCTCGTCTACACCTACGATAAATTGCCCCTTGCCAACATGCTCCCGCATCGAATTTATAGTGAGTCGGCACCAAAAAGAACCGTTGGGGCGATAGACATCGAGGTAATCCATATCTTTAAAACGCTCAGGAAAGTCCGTTAAAGGCAAAAGCCGTAACTCTCCTTTTATGCCGTGAGCCCCCACAATTCGGCCTACGGTAACCAACTCTTCAGAAAACATATGCCATCTCACCTCTTTGGTTACTCCTCAACCACTACATCTATTTTATCTTTGGATTTGATGGCCGCTGCCTTGGCTATAACGCGTATTGACTTGATTGTGGCTCCAGATTTACCGATAACACGACCCATATCTTCCGGGTTCACTTTTATAGACACTTTAACCTTTCCATCCTCGATTTCTTGTCTTACATCAACGTCGTCCGGCTTGGTAACCAACCGGGATACTATTGTTCTTATCAACTCAGCATAATCTGCCATTTACATCAAGCCTTCTTGCTCTCCATGAATTTATCCCACACTCCGACTTTTCGCAAAAGCGACCTGGCTGTTTCAGAAGGCTGAGCACCCACTTTAAGCCAATACATTGCCCTTTCCTCGTTCACCTTAACATCTGCTGGATCGGTCAAGGGATTGTAGGTACCTATCATTTCAATGAACTTTCCATCCCTGGGCGAACGGGAATCCGCCACAACCAACCTGTAAAATGGCCTTTTTTTTCGCCCATGACGAGCCAACCTGATTCTAACTGCCATATATTACACCTCCTAAAATAATCCCTTTGGAAGTTTAAGGCCCTTGAACTTGCCCTTACCCTTTCCAAAGCGCTTAAATATCTCCTTCATTTGTTCGTATTGTTTTAAAACTTGATTTACCATTTGAACACTTGTACCGGAACCGCTTGCAATTCTTCTTTTTCTGCTTCCTTTTATAATCTCGGGTCTCTTTCTTTCTTCCGGCGTCATCGAGAGTATGACAGCTTCGACATGTTTAATGCGCCTGAAATCTATATCTGACACTTGAGACTTAACCTTTCCCGGAAGAGGGAGCATATCCATAACCTTGTCAAGTGGTCCTAACTTTTGAATTTGTCTAAGCTGGACCAACAAATCATCAAGGGTAAACCTGTTGTCTTGGAGGTTTTTTTGAACTCGTTCGATTTCTTTGGTATCGCCAGATTTCTGTATTTTTTCGAGCAGGCCCTCCATATCTCCCATTCCAAGTATACGTTGGGCCATTCGTGTGGCGTCAAACTCCTCCAAATCTTCCAGATGTTCTCCTACCCCAACGAGCTTAATTGGAACACCTGTGGCTGCCTTTACAGCAAGAGCGGCACCTCCGCGAGCGTCTCCATCGAGCTTGGTTAAAACCACACCCGTTATGCCGGCTTTTTCTTTAAAGGCCTCGGCTACGTTAACTCCCTCCTGACCCGTCATGGAATCGATAACTAAAAGCACCTCACTGGGATTCAGAAGTTTATGCATCTGCTCCAGTTCTGTCATAAGGTCATCGTCTATATGTAAACGTCCTGCAGTATCAAATATTATGACATCAATCAAATGAGCATCGGCATAGCTCAAAGCCTTTCTGGTCACATCCATCACGTTGCCCGAACCAGCCTCTTCGGGACCGAAAAAAGGTATACGAGCTTTTTCAGCCAGTACTTTCAACTGCTTTACAGCAGCAGGACGACGTAGATCACAGGCCACGACCATAGGTTTGTGGCTGTCAGATATCTTCAGCGCCAGTTTTACTGCCGTGGTGGTTTTACCGGAACCTTGTAATCCGACCAACATAAATACCGATGGCGGTTTAGGGGCGAAATTTAGCCTTTCTTTCTTGCCACCCATCAGGTTGCAAAGCTCTTCATATACGACAGCATACACTTGCTGCGCTGGGGTTATCGACGACAAGACTTCCTGTCCCAGGCAGCGTTCTTTAATGCGTTCTACCAAATCCTTTGCTATCTTGTAGTTTACATCCGCCTCGAGGAGCGCTCTTCTGACCTCGCGAAGCGCATCATTGATATCTTCTTCAGTAAGTCTCCCCTTGCCTCTTAACTTGGAAAATATCCCTTCCAGCCGTTCCTTCAAGGAATCAAACATCTTGATCACCTATCTTTCTCAATTGCGAAAGCAATTCTGACATTTTTGATTTAAATTCTTCCGAAAGTTCTTTTTCGTGCTGATCTAACAATTTTTCCAGATTTTTCTTATATTCCTCAAGAGCAAGTAAGGTTCGTTTAAAACCCACTACTTCCTCTATTTCAACTAACCTCTTTCGCGCACGTTGAAGGAGCTCAAAAACCCCTTGCCGGCTAACTTCTATGGCATCAGCTACCTCAGATAAAGACCAATCGGACATTTCGTGAAGCTCAAAGGCCTTTCTCTGCTTATCGGTCAAAAGACCGCCATAGATATCGTAAAGCAAGCTCATCTCGATTCGAGACTTCAAAAAATCCTCACACTTATCTGCCATAAAAAATCTCCCCGCTCAAAGCCTTTAGCATTAACAAAACCTGAGCGGGAAGATTATATATCCGACATAAATTGATGTCAACGACAAAACGTTTACAGACTGATTGAAGCCATCAATAAGCAACTCTTCATATAACATTTAGCCCCAAATGAACACAGCAAGATTCTACACTATAGCCTGCTCAATATCTCTTTAAGTCCTTCCTATGTAATATTATTATCTGCGTTTCACAACTTCGGGATTTACCAAATTGGGCGGAACTTCTCCTTTGAGCACTTTAATGACATTTTCTGCTGCCATCGTTGCCATTTTTGCACGTGTAGCGTATGATGCAGAGCCTAGGTGCGGCAGCAGGACAACGTTGTCAAGCTGAAGAAGCTCCGGGGCTACCTCTGGTTCTCGTTCAAAGACGTCAAGACCTGCTCCCCTGATCCAACCTTCTTTCAGCGCCTTCGCCAAGGCCTTTTCATCCACAATTGGCCCCCTTGCGGTATTTATAAGATAAGCCTCCTTTTTCATCATCTTCAGCTCTCGCTCTCCAATCAGATGTCGGGTTTCTTTGGTTAAGGGCACATGAATAGATATAAAATCGGCCTCCCTAAGCAGGTCATCAAGCGACCTATATTCGGCGTTTAACTTCTTTTCCACCTCTTCGGAGGCTCTATGGGCGCTGTAATATATAACCTTTATGTCAAAGCCAATTGCCCTGCGGGCTACTGCCCTGCCAATATTGCCAAAACCAATGATGCCAAGCGTCGCATGATGTACGTCGGTGCCCAGAAGAAGCATGGGTTTCCATCCCTTAAACTTTCCCTGGCGCAAGAATTTGTCACCCTCTACGACCCTGCGAGCCGTGGCCAAAATGAGCGCCCAGGCGAGATCGGCCGTCGTATCCGTTAGCACGCCCGGCGTGTTGGTCACCATGATCCCACGCTTTGTAGCTGCATCCACAACTATATTGTCAAAACCTACAGCATAGTTAGCGATAATTTTGAGCTGAGGGCCAGCTGCGTCCATCACCTCGTCATCGATTCTGTCGGCAAGCAGGCAAACGATGGCATCTACTCCTTTGACTTCCTTTAAAAGTAAATCTCTAGGAAAGACACCTTCGTAGTCGAACACCTTGACATGGCAATATTCCTCTAAAATGCGCATCCCTTCTTCAGGGATGCGACTGGTCACCAGAACCTTGGGCTTATTGCTCATAACAGATCACTCCTTTTTTAGCAAAAAATACTCACCTTGAAGAATTTTTCTTCAATATACTTACAAGTTTAATAATGCTTCGCAAAAATATTGTCAACCGGGACAAAGATAAAACCACCTGAAATAGCATTTCTTAAAGTGTGTCCTGATATGCGCATATGGCGTCCGATGGCATTAGATTGTTCATAAGATAAATCCATGCTATAATCCAAAACAATTTATTTAGGGTAAATAGCATGCTTCAGTCGAAAAATAAATCGTGGTGGTAAAGTTATATAACTACCAGGTAAGTGTTGTTACTCATTAGTTAGACGGCATAAAATATCCCTTGATCTTAAAGTGATGTCCTTAAAGAGGTGTTTGCTTTGAAACTGGGCTTTATCGGTGCCGGCAAGGTTGGTTCGGCCATGGCAATTTTGCTTAAACAGGCTGGTTATGAAATAGCAGGAGTGGCCAGCAGATCGCAAACTTCAGCACAAAAACTTGCATTGCGCCTTGGAGTTTCCGTTTTTACTCCCAAAGAACTCTCCTATAAATCGGATGTGCTTTTTATCACCACATCTGACGATGCCATCGCTTCGGTTGCCGCAGACCTCGCCAGGCAAAAAGCAATCCGCCTCGGGCAGATCATGGTTCATATGAGCGGTGCACATACTTCTTCATTATTATCTCCATGTGCCGAAGTCGGGGCTGTTATTCTTTCCGTCCATCCTATCCAGTCCTTTGCTTCCATAGATCAAGCCATCGCCCTCATTCCTGGCAGTTATTTCAGCATCGAAGGCGACGAAGGCGGATACGATTTTGCCCAGGAAATTGTGAAAAAGTTGAAGGGGAAGCACTTCATCCTAAAGTCGAACTCGAAAGTGCTCTACCATGCCGCTGCCTCTATAGCAAGCAATTACTTGGTGGGACTTTTAAGCGTTACTCAAGAACTATTAGACACTGCAGGCGTGCCGAATGATGTCGGGCTGCAGGCCTTTCTTCCCCTAATAGAGGGGACCCTTGAGAATGTAAGAAAACTTGGGATTACGGGTGCCCTTACGGGGCCCATATCCAGAGGAGACATAAGCACTGTGTCAAAACATCTGGAAGCCATGAAAGACTTGCCTCAAATTTTAGACGTTTATAAAACCCTTGGCCTCGTAACGGTTGAGGTTGCCCTTAAGAAGGGGACGATAAATGAGGAGCAGGCAGACATGCTGCGCGCGCTTCTTAAATAATTAAGACTGGAGGGTTTATGATGTCGCGTGTTACAGTAGGATCACTGCTAGAAATGAAGGAAAGAGGAGAAAAGATCACCTTGCTTACGGCTTACGACTATCCCACAGCCAAGCTCCTCGACGAAGCGGGTATTGATATCCTGTTAGTTGGGGATTCCCTGGGAAACGTGGTGTTAGGATATGAAAATACGCTCCCTGTAACCCTTGAAGAAAGCTTGCACCACACCAGGGCTGTTGCTAGGGGGACAAACAGGGCCATGGTCGTAGGGGACTTGCCCTTTCTTTATTATCAGACTACCATAGCTGAGGCCGTATGGAATGCCGGCCGCTACCTAAAAGAAGCCGGGGCTCACTGCGTGAAACTGGAAGGAGGCAGGGAACGGGCAGAGATAGTCCACGCTTTAACAGAAACAGGAATTCCGGTAATGGCTCACTTGGGCCTTACGCCGCAATCGGTCAACGTCTTCGGCGGATATCGCGTCCAAGGTAAAACCGAACAAGCAGCACAGCACCTGATCGAGGATGCTATGATCCTGGAAGAAGCGGGAGCCTTTGCCGTCGTCCTTGAGTGCATTCCCGCCGAATTGGCCAAAGAAGTGACCAACCGCCTTAGAATTCCTACGTTGTCCTGCGGGGCTGGACCCCATTGTGATGGCCAGGTAATGGTATTGCACGACTTGCTTGGAGTCAGCGGAGGAAAGGTGGCAAAGTTTGTTAAACAATATGCCAACTTGCACGACGTTATCATAGAGGCTCTGACAACCTTCAAAAAAGAGGTAGCGGAAGGGTCTTTTCCCGGACCTGAGCATTGCTATAGAGCCAAAAATTAAAAAATCAAAGAGGGTGATTTTATCCTATGGAAGTCATAAAAAAGATCGCCGAAATGAAAGAGATATCACTGTGCCTTAAACGAGAAGGCAAGAGTATAGGCTTAGTGCCCACCATGGGCTATCTTCACGAAGGACATCTAAGCCTGATCAAGACAGCCCGGCGGGAAAATGACATCATAATAATGAGCAACTTCGTAAACCCTCTCCAGTTTGGCCCCAAGGAGGACTTTGCCACTTACCCTCGCGATCCGGATCGTGATAACAAACTGGCAGAATCAGCAGGGGTTGATTACGTTTTCGGTCCCACAAGCGAAGAAATGTACCCGCAAGGATATTGTACTTACATAGAAGTCAACGGTCCCATGGTCGAGAAGATGTGCGGAAAGTCGCGACCAGGACATTTCAAAGGAGTAACCACCGTTGTATTGAAGCTTTTTCTCATTACTCAGCCTGACCGTGCCTATTTTGGCCAAAAGGACGCCCAACAGGCCATTATCGTCAGAAAAATGGTTACCGATTTAAACGTTCCTGTAAAGATCATAACCTGCCCCATTGTCCGAGAGGAGGATGGTTTGGCACTTAGCTCTCGCAACACCTATCTGTCTTCGGAAGAAAGAATCCAGGCCCTTGCCCTCCCTAGGGCTTTATCAGCAGGCAGAGATATGATATTGAAAGGCGAGACCGATCCTATAAAAGTGAAGCAGCATATCACAAGTATACTGGCATCATCGCCAGGCATCCGCTTGGATTACGTAGAGGTTGTAAACGGGGATGACCTATCGGATTTATCCGCAATAAAGGGAAAAGTGTTGCTTGCAGCTGCGGTATATGTTGGAAAAACCAGGCTCATCGACAATATTGATCTGGAAGTATAAGTATAATAGGATTGCTTTATTAAATAATAATAATATACTTCAACATTTAATCATATTTTCATCCGGAAAAGGGAGAGTGAATCATGGGTAAAGAGTCTAACAACTGGTTGTATAGATATTTCCACCTCGAAGAAAATCATACTAACGTCAAGACAGAAATTATTGCTGGGCTTACAACCTTCGCGACAATGGCATATATTGTAGCGGTCGTGCCTGCAATGTTGGCTGAAGGAGGTTTGCCAAGGGGTTCTGTTTTGAGCGTTGTGGTATTAATGACAGTTATTACGACAGCGGCTATGGCTCTTTACACCAACAGGCCTTTCGCCCTAGGTCCGGGAATGGGAAGTGTAGCTATATTCAGCCTCACTCTTCTAAAAGGAGGTGTGCCTCTTCCCGTAGCTTCGGGCATCATAGTACTGAGCGGTTTGATATTTATGGCCATGAGCTTTCTTGGAGTGAGAGATTTTATAGTAAAAATTATCCCACCCAGCGTAAAAATAGCCCTAGGAGCGGGAATCGGTTTATTTATTTCATGTATTGGGTTTCGCCAAGCCGGAATAATCGTAGCTGATGCCAGCAAAAATGTCTTAAGCTTTGGAAATCTAGCCCAACCAAAGGTAGCATTAGCACTTATCGGTTTTATGTTAATACTCTTTTTCGAGAGCAGAAAGGTAAAAGGTGGGATAATCCTTTCCATTATATTAGCCACCATCATAGGAATTCCCTTGGGTATAACGAAAATTCCATCTTCAATAATCACGATACCCGATAGTATTGCTCCTCTGGCCTTTAAGGTTGACCTTTTAAGTGCAATGAAAGTTCAATATTTGCCTTTTCTCTTAGCCTTCTTTATTCCAGACTTCTTTTCTACTTTAGGATCAATCTTAGGGGTTGGGGCTTTAGGCGGTTTTTTGGACGAAAAAGGTAACTTACCTGGCATCGAGAAATGTTTTTATGTAGATAGTTGCGCAACAACTTTTGGAGGTTTGTTTTCTTGTCCAGTTATGACTATTTACCTTGAAAGCTCTGCTGGCGTAGCAGCAGGAGGCCGGACAGGATTGACAGCGTTGGTCACAGCTTGCGCATTCATGG
>DGDP01000031.1 GCA_002385485.1 Acetomicrobium sp. UBA3949
TACACAAAATATAGGACTTGACCCAATAATGCCTCTCAAATATACATATTATAATAAAGTTTGATAAAAAAGTAGCCAGAATTTAATTATTCTTCAGCCAAGTTGCGGGTCAATGCATGCCTAAGGCACAAACCTGGGCCTTTAAGAAAAGTATATTGCCAGCCATGTTCAAAGGACAATTTATTCGCTACAATAATTCTCGACGACCATGGTCGAATATATGGCATACAAAAAGAGGGGACGGAAATTGAAGCTTTGTTATTACAACGGCGAGTTTAAATCTCTGGAAGAAATCAGTATTCCCGTAACCGACTTGCTCGTGCAAAGAGGCGTAGGCGTTTTTGACACCTTGAGGACCTATCGAAAAAGACCCCATGCAATGTCGATCCATTTAAAAAGGCTGGAGGAGTCATCCCATGCCCTGGGGATTAAACTCCCTTTGGATATACAACAAATCATCGGGGTCATCAGAAAAGGCATTGCAATGATGGATTGCGAAGACGTTCAAATGCGAATATACGTCTCGGGGGGAGATGTATTTGAAGATGGCCAATTTCCCCATCCGAGGTTTTTTGTCATATTCGAACCGTTGGAAAAGGCGCCAAGGGAAAATTACGAACGCGGCGTGGCTCTCGCTCCCATAGATATGGGCAGGCCTTTCCCGCACATAAAAAGCGTATTTTACCTCCCTGCATATGTTGGACGTAGGGACGATAAAGAGGCTTTAGAAGTTTTGTACTGTCCCGATGGAGAGATAACGGAATCTTCAAGTAGCAGCTTCTTCATGGTAATCGACGGCAGGATAGTCACAGCTCCTACAGAGAAGGTGCTCGACGGGGTAATGCGCCAAATCATCATTAACCTAGCTGAAGAAAGCGGAATGAAGGTCGAGATGAGGTGTCCCCTGCTTTCCGAAGTATCAACAGCACAAGAAGCGTTCATAACGGGGAGCATCAAGGAAATACTCCCCGTAAGAAGGATTGGAAGCCAGCATCTGGCTCAAGTCAATGGACCGGTAAGTCAATACCTTCAACACCTTTATTCAGCAAAGATAGAAGATTATTTGGAATAGGATGTTACACAGATGCTTGAAGCTATAGTGATTTTTTTGGTGAATACCATAGGCCGCTTGGGGTATGTAGGGATAACAGCCTTGATGTTTTTGGAATCTTCTTTTTTCCCCTTTCCCAGCGAAGTTGTTCTCCCGCCTGCAGGCTTTTTGGCAGCCGAGGGCAAGATGTCACTGCCTGTGGTAATATTTTGCGGAGTCGCAGGAAGCTTATTAGGGGCGATATTCAACTATTATTTGGCTCTGAAACTGGGAAGGTATTTTCTAATAAAATATGGCAAATATTTTTTTATCAGCGAAAAAAGCCTGAACAAAGCCGAAAACTTCTTTAAAAAACACGGCGCCGTGAGCACATTCGTCGGAAGATTGCTGCCCGGCATCAGGCAGTACATATCATTGCCAGCGGGTATAGCAAGGATGAGGTTGGACCTTTTTAGCTTATACACTTCACTGGGGGCCGGAATATGGGTGGTAGTACTGGCCCTGCTCGGATATTACATAGGAAACAACAGAGAGCGGCTTCAGGAGACACTTCATTCAATTTCCGTGGCGCTTTTTTTCTTATGTGTAACGATAATAGCGATATATGTACTATGGTACAGATCTAAGGCAAAGAAGCTCAAAGACACTCGCTAATATCAACTACTCGTTCGACAAATTGCCTTTGTCCTTTTCGTGTCCACTTTCTTCCCTTGTTATCCTGATCGGACTCAGGATAACTCTGGCGTCAAATTCATCCCTTTTGGGAAATTCTGCCATGTTAAAGCAACTGATCACTATATGATCGGGGATGGCCAAAACCTTATCGGGCCTGTTCTTATGTCTTCTTAAAATTTCATCCAAGGGCAGGTCGAAGTAGATGGCCACGTTAAATCTCTCGGGAATGATAAAGTCGGACCTTGATGCAGGCGTCAGATTCATTCTATCCACATATACGACCTCTTTTGTGCTTGACTTCAGAGCTTCAATAGCCTTTCTGCGTATCTCCGGTTCCTTAGGTCTCAAAGCCTCATATATCCTTTCGAACCCGACGCCATTTTCTTCGGGGTACATCTGAAGGAACAAGGATTTTCTTATTTCGTCCTGGGATATCATCTCGAAACTGCGAATTTTGCGGGACAGGTATAACCCCAAGCTCGTTTTTCCGCATCCTTGAGGTCCTATCGGGATCAAAGCTACGGGCTTCGGAGCGGCTATCACAAAGGCCTTCGTCAAAAGAGCTATCTCCAGGAATTTCCTGACCCTAATTATGTTGAATTTTTTCATCGAAACACCACCTATCCCATTGCATATCAGGAAAACAAGCACTATAATTCTCGCAGAAAAAAGTATATACAGTCAAAAGATCTCATTCCCTCAAAAGAGAGGGAATTTTTTAGTTGGGAGTTGAAATCTATATTTTAATATCGCTTATTGTAGTATTAAATTTTGTAAATAATTGTTAATACTGTAAAAAGAGGTGATACATACAAATAAGAGATTCATTTAGATATTAAACAATATAAAAACAAGTTACCAACAACCCTTTTGGGGGTTGTATCTCATACCTCAAGAAGAGGTGAATTAAAGGATGGAAGATAAAGAATCAAGTCAAGAAGTTCCCCTACCGGTCAAGGTCATAGGCATCGCCTTCAATTTAAAAAGGCCTACCTCGGAAGGCGACCCGGATGATCTTTACGAGGAGTACGACTCTCAAAGTACTGTAGATGCTCTGGCAAAAGAAATAGAAAGTTTTGGATTTAAGACCCTTCTCTGCGAACAAAATGAGGATCTGCCTTCGAAGCTTGCAAATCAACGCCCGGACTTCATGTTCAATATTGCTGAAGGAATAGGCACAGAAAGGGGCAGAGAATCTCAAATACCCTGCCTGCTCGAATCCTTGAGGATCCCCTATAGCGGATCTGATCCCGTTTCTCTTGCAATATCTTTGGATAAATATCTCACGAATGTTGTTTTAAGCAGGGAAAACGTCCCCGTGCCCTTCATGACACTCTTCAGAAGCGAAGACGACTTGCGCAATGTTGACATGTTGTTTCAGGATAACAACGAAACTTACATCGCAAAGCCCAGATGGGAAGGCTCATCCAAAGGCGTGTTCCGCGATTCCATATGTCAAAACCCGAATGAATTGAAACGAAATGTCTTGAGGATATTCGAGCGATACAGACAACCCGCCATCATCGAAGCCTTTCTGCCCGGCATAGAGATAACCGCTGGCATCGTCGGTAACGGCAGGGATGCTCGTTTGTTGGGCATGATGAAGATTTCGGAGCGAAAACCATCGGATGACGGCGTCTTTTTGTATTCTTTGGAACATAAAAGAGATTGGCTGGAATGCATACTTTATGAAGGCCCTGAAGCTATAAACGAAAAGGTCCGACGTGAAGCTGCAATGATCGCTCTCGATGCGTTTCATGCCTTGGAACTCAGGGATATAGCTCGCATCGACATGCGGATGGACGGACAAGGCCAACTGAAGGTCATAGATATCAACCCCCTACCGGGGCTTTCACCTTATTATAGCGACCTTCCAATTCTTTATTCCCTTAGCGGAGGCAACTATCACGACCTCATATCGCAAATTTTGCGTTCAGCCTTCAACCGCTACAGCTTGCCTTGGCTGGAGGGATAACTACTATGAGGATATTGATCGTAACTGCCAAAGAGGATACGGAAAGGCCGGATGTACTGGATACCCTGATCGTTAGAGATATGGTCGCAAAGGCTCTCGCTTCTGTCGGACATAAGGCGTATGTGCTCGGCGTCACCAAAAAGGATCTGATGAGTTTTGATGTGCTGGAGAATAAGATAAAGCGTTTCCGGCCAGATTGTATATTCAATCTCTTCGAAGGATTTTCCGACGACAGCAAAAAAGAGGTATTGTTTGCGACCTTTTTGGAAAGCCTGAACATGCCATTTACGGGAAACGGCCCTGCTGCCCTGCAAGCTTCCTTAGATAAATTAATGGCTAAAAAGCTCCTGGCAAAGAAAAACGTCCCCGTCCCAAAGGGAATATGCCTCGAAAGCACATCCTTCGA
>DGDP01000057.1:0-1345 GCA_002385485.1 Acetomicrobium sp. UBA3949
AACATCTATATGTTGTGGGAGAGAAGAGAAAATAAAAAAAAGAAAGAAAGAAAAAAAAAAAAAAAGCGGGGTGGAAAAAAAAAACTTCTTCCGCCCCCAAACCCCAAAAGGTCGCTGTTTTAGCTGCCGTAGAAGTCGTAAATCCAGACATGCCTTGCACCTTGGAGGCCGCCGCGTTAGTCCAGATGAACAGGCGAAATCAAATAAAAGGGTGCATCATAGATGGTCCCTTGGCCTTGGATAATGCCTTAAGCGAGGAGGCAGCTCGCCATAAGGGCGTAGTTTCAGAGGTGGCAGGACATGCCGAGGTCTTGCTTGTTCCTGATATAGAGGCTGGGAATATCTTTGCTAAGGCCATAGTATATCTGACGAAGAATAAAACGGCTGGCTTGGTCTTGGGCGCCAAGGTTCCCGTTGTTTTGACGAGCCGTGCCGATAGCGCAGAAACCAAGCTTTTGTCAATAGCTTCTGCCGTCGCCTTAGCCGCCTACAAATCGGTTTCTAATTGACGTTAGATATCAGAGCTGAAAAGGCGTCTTTTCAATTTGATATCTGGCCGATATAGGAGTGACGAACAGGAGGAGCATAATATAATGGGATTACCAAAGATATTGGCCATCAATCCGGGCTCAACTAGCACGAAAATTGCTTATTTTGAAGGAGAAAGGGAATGCTGGCGGGAGACCCAAAGATATGATGTAGATGTGTTGAAGCGTTATGGCAGCATTATCGAACAGGAAGGCTTTAGGTTTGAAGAAATAAAAAGGGCACTCCAAGCTCATGGCACTAAACTTGGGGAAATAGACGCCTTTGTGGGGCGTGGGGGTCTTTTACACCCCATTCCCGCGGGGACGTATTGCGTTAACGAGTTAATGTTAGAGGAAATGCGCAGCTGCAAATATGGTGTCCATGCAAGTAATTTAGGAGCACTGCTTGCCTACAGGTTGGCCAAAGAGGCTGGCGATAAGCCTTGCTTTATAGTGGACCCCGTTGTGGTCGATGAGTTATGTGACGAGGCCAGGCTTTCCGGCTTTCCGGAGATCGATAGAAGATCCGTATTTCATGCACTGAATCAAAAGGCAACCGCGAGAAGGGCATCCAAGGAACTGGGGAAAAAATATGAAGAGACAAGATTAGTTGTGGCTCACCTTGGAGGAGGCATATCCGTAGGAGCTCATCTCTATGGCAAGGTAATAGATGTCAATAACGCTCTGGATGGCGAAGGACCCTTTTCACCAGAGCGAGCGGGAACTCTGCCGGCGGGCCAGTTAGTCAATTATTGCTATAGTGGTCAGTGTACCCTTGAAGAGATGCTAAGAAAGTTGACAGGACGTGGTGGCCTGGT
>DGDP01000057.1:1698-2891 GCA_002385485.1 Acetomicrobium sp. UBA3949
AGTTTTATTGCTCCTATATTTGTATATCCAGGCGAGGATGAGATGCTCGCCCTTGCGCAAGGAGCTCTAAGGGTATTAGTTGGTGAGGAAGAAGCGAAAGTATACGCCTACTGAAGTTAGGGGGACTCGAAAGTGCCAGCCATGCTTAAGTTTTTAGCGGGGTTACTAATGTATTCCTTTATCTTCCCAAAGGCATACGTTGTCGTCATCCCGCGAGGGATAAATTGGGTAAAACATAACTTTTACGACGAAATCCCTGTGGATGTGAAGTGGGCTAAGGGATACCAAAAATTTTTGCTGGGGTTGCTTTTCTTCATCGAAGTGTTTATACAGTCTTCGTGGTCTGCATGGGTAGCCTACAGAATTCTCGAGTTTTCGATAGAAGCAGAGGCGCAAAGATGGCTTTACTTTTTATTGGGGGCTATATGCGGAGAGGCGGCCCTTGGATACATAGCTAGGAAAGAGGAAGATGTGAACCTTTGGGTGGCACTTCGTTCCATCATCCCTATGGGCTTGCTCGTACAATTTGTGATAAACCCGAAATTTTTGGATTCCCTTTTTGGCTGGCTGGTAAGAATTAGTTTTCGATGATAACAAGCCCCCGGCAGTGTAGCCGGGGGCTTCGGTATTCCGCTTAACGGAGAGCGGTTTATTTTATTAAGCTCTTGAGGGCGTTTAAAGCAGACTCATAGTCAGGGTGATTTGTGGCCTCAGGAACTATTTGAAGGTAGCGAATAGTATCGTCTTTATCTACTATGAAGACCGCCCTCGCAAGTAACCTCAATTCCTTCATTAATACGCCCCAATTTGTGCCAAAAGAAGCATATCTGTAGTCAGACAATGCGATGACCTTTTTTATATTGCCAGCCGTGCAAAATCTCTTTATTGCAAAGGGAAGATCCATAGAGATGTTGAGTACGACTACGTCATCGGGCAAAGTTGTGGCTTCTTCTTCAAATTTATGGGCCTGGAGGTCGCAAACTGAAGTATCTAGGGAGGGCGTTACGGATATTACCTTGATTTTATTGGCAAAATCAGACTTCCTTACTTCTTTCATATTTTGGTCTATAACCGTAAAGTCCGGGGCTTTATCCCCTACCTTTAACTCAGGGCCTACCAAAGTTACAGGATTGCCTTGCATGGTAACTACGCCTTTTCTCTCCAACCAGATCACCCCCGTTTTAAGTTGGATA
>DGDP01000119.1 GCA_002385485.1 Acetomicrobium sp. UBA3949
CATCTATTCCCTCAAAAGTAATAAACAACCCTATCACCTTCAGAAATTATAGTATACGCCAACTGATTCGCGCCTCTCATCATCAAGTTCGTCATGGCGGAAAAGCAAACCATATCGATCATCCAGCCCGAGGCGTCCTTCCAGAGACCATGCGCCTGATCCGTCATCCCACCACTTACCTATCAATTGCAGGGGAAAGGTCTCCGGATCGCCCCACTTAAACCCCACGCCAAGGTCATCCCTGACCAGTCCTCCCCAAAGAGAAATCCAACGCCATCTGTAGCCGTAACTTAAGGAAAAATCGCTGCCATCGCCAATGTCATCGACGCCAAAGAGCAAAAAGTTAGGCCTATCTTTCATGCCAACCACTACGTTAACGTCCATATAGGCGTCATCCCCACTGCCGAAGGTCTTCCCCCTTAAAGAGACATCTCCTTTGATCTCGATTTCCTGCATGGTCTTTAAAGCCTTTTTAGCAACTTCCTGGGTTTCCCTCACATCTTGCAACAATTCAGGGAGGTTTCCCTTTTTACTTTCAACCTCGTTTTCACCAAAAAAAGTTACATCAAGCTCATTTACAAATCGCTCAACGGAGACTGCCGCATCCTGAACGCTTTTTACTAGTTGTTTTATGTCCATGGCAAAGAGACTATCTTCGTCAAGCTGTTCAACTATTGTGCTTAATTTAGAGACGAGGTTCTTCGTGGACGCCACAGTTTCCCGGAGGTCTTGTTTGTTTTCTGCCATTATTTCATTCGCGTTCAAGATCAGCTCGTTAGCATTATTAAAAAAAGCATCCATGCGTTTGCCTGTATCGGTCAAAAAGGCGCTTCCATCATCTGCCAATTTTCCTATGCGAAAGGAAGCTTCCTTTGCCTCTTTTAAAAAGGAAGGGATTTCCTTTATTGCTTCTTTAAGATCTTCGATCTCTTCATCTCCCATGATTCCGCTGATGTTATCTAAAAAGGAACGAAGGGAGCTCAGATTCTGCTCCACCTCCTCGAGCACGCTCCACACATCGGGTGCAACCGTTCCCTTTACAGGACCGGGAGGTTCAATGAAGGTATCGCTCGTCCCTCGTCTTATCTGAAGTGATGCCTCTCCTAAAAGTCCCCCTCCTTGCACAATAAACTCGCTGTCGATGGGAATTTTTAGCCCATTCTTTATAAAGGCAAGGATCTTTACTCCCTCTTTGGTCAGGAGTACATCTTTCACGTATCCTGATTCCACTCCAGATATGTAAATGGGGGCACCCGGGGGCAATCCCCTCGCCTCCGGCAATAAGACATATAAAACATTGCCCCTTTCGCGTATCAAACGACCACCTGAAAGGAAAACCAATCCACCGAGCAGTACCAATCCTACAAAGACGACGAGACCGATTTTTATCTCACGTTTCACGGGGCACACCCCCATTGGCGAATGGATTTAGTGCCTTGGAGAAAGGAAACGACTTCTGGATCCGTCGCAGTTTCCCACTCCTCAGGCGTACCTAGCCATGCTATCCTTCCATCCTTCATTAAGAGAATGCGATCTGCAACGCCTAATGCGGATACCACATCGTGAGTTACGGCCATGGCCGATACGTTATATTTTTTGCTCAAATTAACTACGAGGCGGTCAATGTGTCTGGCCGTTTGAGGATCAAGCCCCGTTGTTGGCTCGTCGAGCAATAGAAAAGATGGATTATACACAAGCGCACGGGCAAGTGCAACTCGCTTTCTCATCCCTCCGGACAAATCGGCAGGCATCAAATCTTCAATGCCGGGCAACTCGACGGATTCCAACATCATGGCAATCATATCGCGCATTTTTTCTTCGTCTTTAATGCCCAGACAGTAACGGAGCGGAAATGCCACATTTTCAAACACTGTCATGGAATCGAACAAGGCTCCGCCTTGAAATACGATGCCAACCTTCCTCCTTATATCTATCAAGTCCCTTTCGGGAAGATGAGTTATGTCCCTTCCGTAAAGCCACACTCTGCCCTCATCGGCTTCAATTAACCTCAACACAAGCCTCAAAACCGTCGTCTTCCCACAGCCCGACGGACCCATCAAAGCTATAATCTCGCCTTTTTTTACCGAAAAAGAAAGGTTTTTTAGCACCACATTATCGCCGAAAGATTTTATAACTTCCTCGAGACGCAAGACTTCCTCCGTCACTAAACCTTTCCTCCAAAAAGTATTGTCGAAAGTATATAATTCAGTACCAAGATTAACATATTGCTCCACACGACAGCCAGAGTCGTCGTCTCCCCGACGCCTTTGGCTCCTCCTTGCGCTCTAAAACCACATGCGCAGGCTACTATTGACACCACAAAGCCGAACACCACTGATTTTATCAATCCGCCGTTGATATCGTAGGTGTCAACTAACAGCCTTATGGAATCCTTGAAGATCAAGGAATGGACGCCTCGAACTACAACATAAAAATATCCGCCTAAGGTGCCAACGACCATTGAATAGATCGTTAAAATGGGAACCATTACCAAACTAGCTAAAATTCTGGGCAATCCGACAAAGACATACTCGTCCAATCCAAAGGCCCTGAGCGCGTCCAACTGTTCAGTGACCTTCATGGTCCCTATTTCGGCCGCCATGGAAGACCCGACTCTTCCTGCAACCACTATGCCCGTGAGTACAGGCGACATCTCCCTAACCATGCTTAAAGCGATAACTCCGCCTATGTACCGCGAGGCGCCAAACTTTAGAAATTGATCCAAGGTCTGAACCGCCATTACCATGCCTGTGAAGGCGCTTATCACGGAGACCATGAAGACCGACTGGACACCAACTCGCTCCAGTTGGTCTACAATTGAGCGAACATCCCACTTGGCCCGAGGCCAGTGAAGTAATAAATGAATAGCCAATGAAGCTATCCAACCCAACAAATCGAGAAAAGACATAATTGCCTTGCCTATGAGCTCGAACCATTTAAACATAACTTACCCTTTCCAGCTATCTCCTTTAGTTATCGACTTTTATTGCTTCCTTCGTCAATGATGGTAAGACAACGCCTGAGCAATCCTTCTACATAATGGTCCGTCTCGAAAATACGAAGTGTACCTTCTTCCATTCTCCGTTTTTTCATTTCAGATACCAATTCATATTCCTCATCTAACGAAAAATCTTCATCTTCATCTTCTTCTCTAAGCAAAGGTCCGTAAAGCAACTCCACGATTACCTGATTATTTGATTCAGCTGCCTCGATTTCATTTAAAAACTCTTCAAAGGAGGATATCGCTCTCCACCCGGACATCAGCGATACTTGTGACGGTTCGGCTATGCCTCCTCCTCTGGCTACCACTTCACACAACCCTGACGCATTATCGGGGACTTTCAACGAAAGTTTTTTAACCTCGGGATCACCGCGAAAGTTTCTCAGCGTAACCTCAATATCCAAATTTTTGCCTTTCTTGACGTTGTCTTTATTAGGAACTTCCAGCTTTTCTATGTATACCACTTTAGGCTGTTTTGTCACCTGCAATTCAACGTGTATGCCCAAGGGATCAATTTCCTTAAATCTGTTCAAAGAAAGCAGGGGGACAAGTGTCATAATCTCACGACTTACAATTTGCCCAATTAGATCGCTATCAGAGAAATAGACATTTTTTCTTGAAATACCTTCTACGAATCCCTTGCCTTCAATCTTTACAGTGACAAACCCGGTCCCTTCGCCTGCCCTCCCCCACAGATCATCAAACAAGCCAAGCAAGGCTCCCGGAAGTACTTGGTTCATCAAAAAAGGATCATTTACTACCTGAAAGCGCTTAAAGGCAGTCGTTCCGGAATCATCGGTGAACTTGACGG
>DGDP01000148.1 GCA_002385485.1 Acetomicrobium sp. UBA3949
AGATGTGTATAAGAGACAGGCCTAAAGCTGATACCAGTTCCCGCGAAACTTTTGGGTCGAAATGCTTATTAGTATCCTTAATGATCAAAGATACCGCTTCATACAGAGACTCGGCACTGCGATAGATACGATTTGTAGTAACTGCGTCGAACACGTCTGCCACCGCAACAATTCTTGCCTCCACGGGAATGTCCTTGCCCGTTAGACCCTTGGGGTATCCCTTTCCATCAATTCTTTCATGATGGAACAAAGTAACGTATAGTATTGTTTCGTCGGCAATTCCCGCCTCTCTTAGAATTCCAAATCCTATTAACGGGTGACCCTTCATCACTGCGAACTCTTCGGCTGTTAAGGGGCCAGGTTTGTTTAAAATTTCTAGAGGAATCCTTGCCTTACCTACATCGTGTAGCAATCCTCCGATTACGATCTTTTCGGTTATGCTATCGTTCTTTAATAGCTTTCCAGCCAAAAATCCAGAAAGCAATGAAACATTAAGAGAATGTACGAAAGTATACTCATCTCTTTCCTTCACTTTATATAAAGAAAGAGTAATAGCCTCGGACTCTAATATCTCTTGAGTCAAGACCCATGCCGTATTAAGCAGTGGTTCGTACAGTTCCGATAATGCATCTCCTTTTGCAATTCTGTTGTAAACGTCATTAATCTGATATAGCGCCATTTCCGCTAGCGATTTGTCAATTTGCCGAAGGGGAGGGGCGGATTGATAATTACTCACATCCTGTTTTGACGGAATTAAGGAGGCATCCGAGTCATTGTGAAGATAGATGTTTATATATTCTATCCCTTCAGAAATGAGTTTTCCCTTCAAGATATTGATGGACCTATCGTCTAGAAAAGCTAAATTCGAGCCATAGGGCAACAAAAGAGCCTTATCATTGGATACAACATCTTCGGCTACAACACCACTACAACATTGCAATTCTTTAACAGGAACCCTAATAGCTTGCAACATAAAATGATCTCAACCGCCCATAATTCAATTTTTCTTATACATTAATTACATTAACTTATTTGATTATACTTCCTTCACATTTTAAAAGCAATAAATTTTAGATAAATTATAGCGGCCCCCCTAGGGAGCCGCTATACACTACTATTAGCTTCGGTTGACCCTTTGTATAAGCCCGTATTTTCCGTTCGCTTCAGTTATGGTCATTTTTTGGCTCCTTGAGCCGTTTCTTTTTCAGCCTCAAATTCTTTGGCGACATCCTTTAAGGCATCGATGATCTTTATGTGTTGAGGGCAATGTTCTTCGCACTGGCCGCAAGCTATGCAGTCCGAGGCCTTGCCGTGTTCCTTGGTTAAATTGTTATAATATGATATTTGCATGGGCGTAGGGCCGAAAGTCTTACGCTCGTTAAATACAGCAAAGTACTCAGGTATTGCTATATGCTTGGGGCAGCCGTCGACACAATATCTGCAGGCCGTGCAGGGTATCACTACCTTCTTCTTTATTATCTCTACGGCCTCTTTTATAATCCCCATTTCTTCATCGTTCAAGGGGATGAAGTTTTCCATGACGCTTACGTTGTCGACCATTTGTTCAAAACTGCTCATGCCGCTTAGCACCATGAAGACGTTTTCAAGAGAAGCAGCATAGCGAATTGCCCAGGAGGCGACGCTCATATCGGGATGATAGCCCTTAAACAGCTTAACCGCCTCGGGAGGGACGTTGGCAAGATATCCTCCCTTGACGGGCTCCATCACTATTACCGGCCTTTTGTGCTTGGTTGCCACTTCGTAACATTTGCCCGACTGTATGAGTTCGCTGTCCCAATCCAGATAGTTTATCTGAAGCTGCACGTATTCTATCTCGGGATGCTCCATTAGTATCTGGTCCAGCAGGGTAGCCTTATCGTGAAAGGAGATGCCGATGTGCCGGATTTTGCCCTGTTCTTTAAGCTTTTTTACGAATTCAAATCCGCCCAGCTTTGAAGTCTCGGCATAGCGTTTTACGTCCAGGCTGTGAAGGAGATAGTAATCGAAATATGTTACACCGCACCTTTCGAGTTGTTCTTCGAAAATAGCCTCGTAATCCTCATATTTAGAGGCAATCCACGTGGGCAGTTTGTCTGTGAGCGTGAAGCTTTCTCTGGGATGCCTTTCGACCAGTGCCTTCCTAATCGCTACTTCACTTTTTCCCTGATGGTAAGGGTATGCCGTATCGAAATAAGTAAAACCCCTCTTTAGGAAGTGATCGACCATCCTTTTTAATTCTTCCAAGTCAATGCTTTCCTGATCATTTGGGTCCCTTAAAGGCAGCCTCATTAGTCCAAAGCCTAGTTTTTTCATACACATCTTCCTCCTGCTCTCATTGTTTGAGCTTTTAAACAGATTTATTTTAATTTTTTTATTCTATGCCGATTTTATGCAGCCATTCAGATATCCTGGGTGTTGCATTTTTGACCTCGCTTCCCTTCAGAGATAATCCTTCGAGCACAACAGAATCAGAACATAATTTTTTCACGTCGGAAAAGCTTCGCCCCGCTCCACCTCCTCCATGCGTACAAAATGGAACTATCGTCTTTCCAGAAAGATCGCATTCGGATAAAAACTTTGCCACAGCCATGGGAAAGGACAGCACGGAAAGGCCAAAAAGATCTATAAAAGGGCGCTAAGGCTCTGGATGAACGCCTTTCTCCCAAAGGATAGCTATAAGTACTTTTTTGCCGATCTTTTACCATTTCTTTTTAAAAGAAAGGGCCTGCAGCCACGCTTTTTCCCCAAAGAGGTCATGCCCTTAAGCTCTGACCTTTTAATTCACAGCGGAAGCAAGAGGGACACCTTCGTTCATCCCAAAGATCCCCGCCTTTGCATCAAAATAGATAGGCTCTGGAAAGAAGGCTATCGTGTTTCACCAAGGAAGCGCTTGGAGAGGATTTTAATGCCCTGGCTCATAGACTTTTGGTCGAACCGCGAAGAGGCAAGGGTGTATCGTTCTACGGCGCTCAGGGTGGGAGAGGCTTTTTACGAGCACGCTCCAAGATGTTTTGGCATAGCGATGACGAACCTGGGGCCGGGACTGGTCGTCGAGCGAATCTGCAACGAGGACGGTTCCTTCTCTAAACCGATCGACGTTTTCGTCAAAGAAAACCCTGACAAGGCAAGACATGCCCTTGAACTTTTAAGGGAACTTTACGATTTTCTGGTAAGCCACAAACTGGTTATCTACGACTGGGCCAACCCCGCAAACTTTTTGGTGCGTCAAAGCAAGTCTAAAGGTGACAAGATCGTTGTCGTGGACTGGAAGACGGAGGGCACGGCCGATAAGGATATACCGCTGCGCGATATTTTTCCCGCCTTGGCTTTAAAGAAAATGACCTACGAATACAACTGTTTATATGAGAAGATATCGCGCCTATGCGACTAAGGATAATCAATCGGCATATATTAAGTATGGTTTCTGCCCGTAATCGATGAGCCTACGGCCTGAGCTGCTTCCAGCGTATGAAGACAAAGCACCCGGCATTCAATGGCCGCCCTTCTCATGGCATAGCCGTCCTTCAGCGTATCCGTTCGAAGGGAAGGTATGTTTACTATAACGTCGAACATGTTGGAACGAATGGCCGAGATAAGCTCCGCCCCTTTGAGAACCTCTTCGGAGGGCAAACCCCACTTCTTGAGCGCCGCTGCCGTGCCTGGCGTTGCGTAAATTTCCCATCCGAGATTGTAAAATATCGAAGCTACAGGAGCAAGCAGGGACTTCTGGTCATCTCTGACGCTAAAAAGGATATTACCCTTCTTCGGAATGTTCCATCCCGCACCCTGCAGGGCTTTCCTTAAAGCCTCGGCAAAGGTCTCCCCCACGCCTAAAGACTCTCCCGTGGACTGCATCTGCGGGCCGAGCCTGCTGTCTGCTCCGGGAAGCTTTTCGGTGGAAAAGACAGGTACTTTTACCCCCAGCGGGCCCTTGTAATCCAAAATGCCAAGCCCGTAACCTGTGCCTTTAAGGCTTTCTCCCAAAGCAACGCCGACGGCCAGATCTACCATGGGAATTTCCGTCAGCTTGCTGGCTATGGGAACGGTTCGGCTGGCCCGCGGGTTTGCTTCTATTACGTAAAGCTTGTCGTCGTGACGGACGAATTGTACGTTGAAAAGCCCCTTTACGTTTAATATTTTAGAAAGGCAAGAAACTATACGAAACATTTCATCTTTTTCCCGTGGCGAAAGGGAAAAATCAGGAAAGAGCGCGATGGAGTCGCCGGAATGCACGCCTGCAGGATCCAGGTGTTCGAATATACCGGGGATCAGTACGTCTTTTCCGTCGCAGACGGCATCGACCTCAAACTCCTTCCCCTGAAGGAAACGATCGATCAAGAGGGCGACACCGGGAGCATGGGAAAATGCAAGAGAGGCAAGCTTTTTAAACTCCTTCATTTCGTAAACTACCTGCATATCGACCCCGCCTATGACGAAACTCGGCCTTATCATCACCGGGAAGCCCAGCCCTTCGGCGATATCCACGGCCTCTTTCAAATCCCTTGCAGCCTCTCCTGGAGGATAGGGTATGTCAAGCTTGTGCAGTATATCGCAAAAACGCCCCCTATCCTCGGCCTCCATGATCGCCGAGGCGCCGGTGCCAAACATGCTAAAGCCTTCTTCGGCCAAGGCAAGGCCCAACTTCAGCGACGTCTGCCCTCCAAAGGAACAGAAAAACCCTTCGGCCCTTTCGCGCTTCAGAATGGCCCTAACGTCTTCGACGTGGAGGGGCTCGAAGTAAAGGGCATCGGAAATGTCATGATCCGTGCTGACCGTCTCGGGGTTATTGTTTGCCATTACCGCCCTAAAGCCCCTACGCCTCAGGCTTTCAACAGCCTTTACGCAACAGTAATCAAACTCAACCCCTTGGGCTATTCTTATTGGGCCTGAGCCTAAAACGATGATTGAGTGAGCATCATCGGGAGGAGCGACTGAGGGGGCGTCATCTTCGTAAACACCATAGAAGTACCCGAATCGAGAGCCTTCTCCTCCTACCTTTTTGTGCTTTATCTCGACGTTGTGGCCCTGACGCAAGCCCGATACCTCCTCTGCCGACATTTCGCAGATAATAGCAATATCTTCGTCGCTAAATCCCGCACGTTTGGCTTCTGTTAGCACATCTCGGGTAAGTCCGGTTTTTAACCTTTTTTCTATTGAGACGATCTGTTGAAGTTGTTTTATAAAATAGGGATGTATTGCTGTAGCGTCCGAAATGTCATTTATGGCTTCACCGCGCCTTAAGAGCTCCAGGATGGCTCCCATACGCCTGTGGGTTGGGAGTGTGCAGTGCTGCCACAGCTCGTCATTCGTGGCCTTTTTAAAGTATTTGTCGGTGAGGGGTGAGGATGCGTCCAATGAACGGAAGGCCTTAAGTAGTGCGTGCACAAAGGAGCTTCCTATTGCCATGACCTCGCCAGTGGACTTCATCTGCGTCCCAAGCCGGATATTGGCGGTGGGAAACTTTTCAAAGGGCCAGCGGGGGTGCTTGACCACGATGTAATCGAGTTCGGGCTCCGACAAGGCGTTACCCTTTCCCGTGATGGGGTTTGGAAGTTCCGCCAGGCCTTTGCCCACGGCAATCTTTGCAGCTATCCTCGCTATGGGGTATCCCGTGGCCTTGCTTGCCAGGGCACTCGACCTGCTTGCGCGGGGGTTTACCTCTATGACGTAGTAGGAATTGCCGTCGGGCGAAAGGGCAAACTGCACGTTGCAAGCCCCGCGCACGTCTAAAGCCTTCACAATGGCCAACCCAGCCGTGCGTAAAAGGTTCCACTCCTCTTTCGTAAGGGTTAGTACAGGCGAGACGACGATGCTGTCTCCCGTGTGAATCCCCATGGGGTCGACGTTTTCCATCCCGCAGACGCACAAACAGTCGCCTCGAGCGTCCCTTATCACCTCAAGCTCTATCTCTCTCCACCCTAAAAGATAATTTTCTACCAATACCCTGTGGACGGGAGAGGCCTGCAGGCCCTCTTTAATTCTTTCCTTTAATTCTTCCTCGTTCCAGGCTATGCCTCCGCCGGTGCCTCCCAAGGTAAAATCAGGCCTGACGATCAGGGGAAATCTTTGGCTTCGGGAAAACTCCAGAGCTTCTTCCGTCGAGGAAACGGCAATGCTTTCGGGGACGGGTTGACCAATGCTTTTCATCAGATTTCTGAAGGATTCCCTTCCCTCGGCAGCCTTTATGGCGGATATCGGAGTCCCAAGGATCCTGACGCCTGCTTTCTTCCATATGCCTTTTTCTTCGCACTCCACACATAAATTAAGGGCGGTTTGCCCGCCCAATGTGGCTATAACGCCTTTGGGGTGATGTTCTTCGACTATGGCCTCAACGGCTTCGGCCGTTAGGGGTTTTATGTAAATAATGTCGGCCATCGCTGTATCCGTTTGTATAGTAGCGGGATTGCTGTTGAGCAGTATCACACGGTAACCTTCTTCGTGAAGTGCCTTGCAGGCCTGGCTCCCCGCATAGTCGAACTCCGCAGCCTGGCCTATCTTTATGGGGCCAGAACCCAAGACAAGTATGCTTTTGATGGTCACCTTACACTTCTCCCTCCCTATCTCTGCCGCAACCCTTCCTTCATATAGAGCACCCTATAGCGCACATGTCGTCCTAAGAGACAAAATCTTATTAACAAAGGTTTCAGCAAAGAATAAAATTAACCTTAGGTTTATTTTGCAGTCAATTATAAAGAGGGGATCCTTAGATGTCAATCAAGACATTCTGGCATACACTTATTTCGCGAGCATGGACACGAGGCCCAGCGGGATAGGCTCGCTGAAGGCAGGATATGTCACTTTAAAAGGAGCTTCGGCTTCAAATGCGGGCTTTTTGACATCTCGTCGATATAAGATCTCGAAACTGCCGTCTTCATGTTCCACTACAGCAGAACAGCTTTCTACCCAGTCGCCACAATTTACGTAAAGCACATCACCCATATGGTTGATAGCCGGTCTATGGATATGACCGCAAATTACGCCATCGCAGCGGTGCCTTTTAGCTTCCCGCTGTAACAACTTTTCGAATGCGGAAAGCATCTGTATGAAGATTTTTACCTGGTGTTTCAAAAACTGCGAGATCGGCCAATAACTCATCCCAAGCCAATGGCGCAATTTGTTTACCCATAAATTAAGCCAAAGCGCTCCATCGTAAGCCAAATCTCCCAGCCTGGTAACCCAAGGGCTTAAGCTCACGGCTTTATCGAATTGGTCGCCATGAAGGACCAGCATGCGCTTGCCATCCGCAGTCTTATGAATTGCGTGAGGCCGAACTTCCAGGTTACCAAATTGACGCCCTATAAAATCCCTCATGCAGTAATCGTGATTACCTGGGACGTAAACTACACGTCCCTCAAGCGATTTCAAGTGTATTTGATTGAAAACCTCGATTTGAGAGCTGGACCAGAAAGACGTCTTCATTGCTTTTTTGCTTTCAAGAAGGTCGCCAACTAGGTAAAGGTGCTCGCACCTTGCATTTTTCAGAAAGGAAACTAATTTTTGCGCCTGACACCATCTGCTTCCCAGGTGCGTATCAGAAATAAATACTGAACGATAAAAGGTTTTCAAGTTGGCATATCCTCCTATTGTACATGTATGAGCATTTGCGATTCGTAGTGTATTATACATCATTAAAAATTGCGAAATTTGTTGTATATGTTGTAAATATGTTACAAATTTGTATCTTCTCAGCTAACTTTAACCGGGCACCCAGAAAATTATCTCTTCGACGTAATTACAGTTGACCAGCAATTTATACTATTGATATATTATAGCGACACCTTGTAACAGACAAAGGGTTGGGAATATAATAATTAATAAACAAAACCTGTGCTGACGGGAGCGATCGTAAATGTTTTTAAGCGATACGGCAGGTGAGAGAAAGGCATGCTAAAGCTGGACTCGAGTGAAAGGGCCTGGCTTGAAAAACTTGCTCATAGCTGGGGAGTAAGTCTCATCTTTAGAGATTACCTTGGCGCCGATATGTTCGCGCGGGTCACTATAACTTCCGACGGCGAAGCCTGGGTGGAGATGCTTCAAAGCTTCGATCCCGAAGATTACTACAGCCGTTGGGGAAACCGAGACATTGCGCCGGGCGAGCTTTTCAGGTTTTTGCTTCTCCATGAGATTGCACACATGAAGCTGGGACACGAAAAAGAAAGCATTTCAAGGGACGTGCGAACAAAGGAAGAATGGCAAAGGACTATTCGTGAGCGCGAGGCAAGAGCCGACCAGTGGGCGAAAAGGTGCCTCAGAGATCCCTGGCCTCGGGAGGGTGAAAAAGGAGTCTGTCTGATAGGTTGCAGCGGTTGGTCATATGAATCGTGGAAGGACGCCTATTATCCCGGCAGTTTAAAACAGAGCGAATGGCTTTCCTACTATGCCAAAGATTTCCCGACGGTGGAGGTCAATATGTCCTTTTACAGGTTGCCCTTCGAAAATATGGTCCGCTCTTGGGCCAGAAAGGTTCCGCCCTGCTTTCGTTTCGCCGCCAAAGGCTCGAGGAGGATAACTCATTACCAACGCCTTAAGGACTGCGAGGGCGAAATAAGGACTTTCTTTGAGCGATTTGCCCTGCTGCCCCAACTTTCCTGCGTACTATGGCAGCTTCCGCCTTCCCTTCGCTTCGACTTAGAGCTTTTGAAGGAATTTTGCCAGTCTTTACCTACTCACGTGAGGCAGGCCATAGAATTCAGACACCTTTCCTGGTGGGAAAAGCTCGATGAAACGGTAGAAATACTGTCTACATACAAAATAGCCTTTGTTGGAGTAAGCCGCAAAGGTTTTCCCTACCAGGCACCTGTAACAGCCGAATTTAGCTACGTTCGCTTCCACGGGCTGGGTAAAAATCCTTATCAGTGGGATTACAGCGCCAAAGAATTAAAACCTTGGGCGCGACGTATGAGGGAGCTGCTTAAAAAAGGCATCGACGTATATGCCTACTTCAACAACGACTTTGGCGCCTTGGCGGTAAAAAACGCCAAAATGCTTTCGAATCTGGTGTTAAGTTAAGAATATGTGTTTATAGGTTAAGCACCTTTACTTCGTCCTTTGGAATGACAAGATCTACCGATGTATCGTAATTTAAACTGCAGTCCATGCTGTTATTTAAGACGTCTACGTCTAGGATGGAATCTTTCGATCTAACCCGATAGCGCAGTATATTTCCTTTGAGAAAGACGCCGACGACCTTGCCCTTAATTCTCCAGGAGCCATTATGGCCTTTTCCGTTTTCGCCATTCAAGGAAAGCTTGATGATTTCCGGCCTTATAGCTAAGCTCTTGCCGGAGAAAAGGGGTTCTCCCACGAGTCGTTCAAATTCCTCCCCTTTAAGGACGTTGAAGTTTCCTATGAACCTCGCCACGAACTCGCTTGCAGGCTGGCTGTATATTTCCAAAGGTTTGCCGGATTGCGCTACCCTGCCTTCGTTTATCACGAATATCCTGTCTGAAATCGTCAAAGCCTCTTCCTGGTCATGGGTGACGAAGATCATGGTCATGCCGGATTTTTTCTGTATATTTTTAAGCTCCATCTGAAGCATCTTTCTTATCTTGGCATCCAGTGCGTTGAAGGGCTCGTCAAGAAGCAGCACGTCAGGCTCCACGATCATTGACCTAGCGAGGGCTACCCTCTGTTGTTGGCCGCCGGAAAGCTCTCTTGGATAAGATTCCTCTTTGCCGGCCAACCCCACGAGGTCGATCATCTCCCTAACTCTTGCTGCAATACGGTCGCCTTTAAGGCCCTGCATTTTTAGCCCAAATGCTACATTTTCGTAGACGGTCATGTTCGGAAAAAGGGCGTAGGACTGAAATACCATTCCCACTCCTCTCTTTCTCGGTGCAAGGTAGGTGATATCCCTGTCGTTTAAAAGTATGCGACCGCCATCGACCTCATTTAACCCGGCGATGCAGCGAAGCAACGTGCTCTTGCCGCAGCCCGAAGGCCCCAGCAGTGTTACCAGCTCACCCCTTTCGACGGCAAGGCTTATTTCGTTCAATACCACCGTACCATCGAACTTCTTTGTAACTTTATCTATAATGAGGTAACTCATATTTCTTCCCCCTTAAGTTATCAAAATTGCCGTTTTTGAAGTTTTGGCCCAACTTTAACGCGATCCATGAAAGGCAGAAGACGAAAAGGTAGTAACTTATCACGACGGCACTGGACAGATGGCCGCTTTCCCTCATTCGCCTCATCAGGTATATCTGGACGGTTTCGTAGTATCCGCCTACCAAAAGGTTTGTCAAAACGAACTCACCGAAAAGCACGGAGAAGGAAAGGAGGGCGGCTACCATGACCCCTGGAAGTATATTTGGCAGTACAACCTTAAAGAAGGCTTTAGGCTTGGAAGCCCCCAAAAGCTCAGCCGCGCTGACGAGTTGAGGAAGGTCTACCGTCCTCATGCTGTTTCTTGTTCCCTGATATGTATAGGGAAGTATGACGACGAAGTAGGCTCCTATCAATAACCAGACTGTCCCGGAAATTGCCAAAGGTCCGGAGGAATAGACCTTGATCAGCCCTACGGCACCAATTACTCCAGGTATAGCGTAGGGAAGCATTACGAAAGCCTGAAGGAACCGCTCTAACTTTGGAAGATAAAGAGAGACGATGAAAAGCGATACGACTATCACGGCAATGTTTAAACCTACCGCGACGGAGCAGGCAAAGAGCGTTCGCCCCAAAGCCGCCACGAAACGTACATCCTGGAAAAGTTTCACATACCAAGAGAGAGTCAACCCCTTGGGCAGGACGGTATCGTGCCAGTCGGTGGCAATCGAATATAGGAAGGTTGCTATCAAAGGCATGAACAAATACAGAAACATCAAAGCTATGGCGAAGCGATGAAGTGCTTTCTTTTCCTTCATTTTAAATCCCTCCTGACCTGCCTCATCATGTATTCGTTTGTAAGCATGGCTGCGATGAGGCTCAAGGCGAGAAGCATGGCCAGCGCGCTTGCAAGATGAGGGCGTGCGTATACATCTCCCGATATCAGCGCGCCAATCCTGACGGAAAGGAGGTTGTAATTGCTTCCGACCAAGGCGTAGGCCGTGGCATAAGCTCCCATGGCGTTGGCAAAGAGGATGCTAAAGGTCCCGACAAGCCCCGGCATAATGACGGGAAGGCCAACCTGAAGCCAGAACTGCATATCTGAAGCCCCAAGCAAATGTGCGGCCTCCCGCCATTGCTCTTTTATCTCGAAGTAGATCGGATAAAGCAGAAGTATGGCCAAGGGCAGCTGAAAATAAACGTAAATCAGGACCAAGCCGCTCCAGCTGTAGAGGTCGAATTCCGAAAATATATCCAACCCCCACCTTTGAAATAGGATCGTAAAAAGACCGCTGTTGCCGAGCATGATTATGTAGGCAAAGGCAAGGGGGACGCCTGCGAAATTTGCCGTGAGATTTACGTAAGTCAATACCGTCTCCTGGGATTTTGGCTTAAGGCGCGTTACGAAATAAGCGACGAAGGCTGCTGCGACTATTGCAATGAAACTTGAAAGAAGCGATATAAGCAGGCTGTTTTTGATGGCGACCAGATAGTATGGATTTTTTAAGGCGGTGATATATTGTCCCAAAGTCCAAACATTACCGTCGTCCGCCCTAAAGCTGTCAATGAGCATCCCCATAATTGGCAGCAGCTCAAATCCGAAGATCATTGTTGCCAATGGAAGAAGCGCACCTGCAAGCCAGAGGTTTTTACTTATCTGCGCCCACGTTCCCCTCACGACAATCACCCCATGGTTGCCGGCGATGTAATAGAGTTCATCGCTTTACTCGGATTTATCTCAAGTAGCCTACAGATCAAGGGCGCTATCCCAAGCTGCGAAGGAGGTTCGTAACATACTGACGTAAATCGGTCGCCAACGAGATACAGAGGCACGTCCCGCTCCTCGCTGCTTTCTCCTCCGTGGTTCCCGAAGTCGTCCATCCCGTGATCGGCCGTTACGATCACCTGATAGCCGTCGTCCAGCCACAGGGGGATGTACTTGCTTAAAAGCCCATCCGTTTCCGACGTCTTTTTGGCATACTCTCTTGATGAACCTCCGTAGAGATGACCGAAGTAATCGACCCCCATGGGATGTATCAGCAAAAAGTCGGGCCTATACTTTCTTCGAAGTATGTCACCATCGACAAAGAGGTGGGAATCGGGATAGTCGTCCTCGAAGTAAAACCTCCCGAATTGAATTGGCATATCTTCCTTCTCCTGTTCACGGTGAAGCGGCGGATCGAAGGGATAACAGTTGTAAAGCTCGCTGATCCAGTAATAAGCCGCTGCCGCGTTGATGAGCCCTTTTTCTTTAGTAAGATGAAATATGCTTTTTTGAGTCGACCTTCCTTTAAATTCGTTAGAGGTCACGCCGCTTATATAGGGAGGAATCCCCGTAAGCAGCGTCTCGTATAAGGGTTTGGAAAGGCTTGGCAGTTCAGCCTTTAGGGCAAATCTGGCTGCCAAGCCTTCCCTGGTCAAACGGACCATATAGCGCATTTCCTTAAAGGCCACATCGCACCTGAGTCCGTCTATTATTACGAGAATTACCTTATTCATGGCTGCTATCTAAGATACACCAACACTTGTTCCTGCCAGATTTGAGGCAGCATCTTCGCCGTGTTTTCCCATGCCTTGAAGTCTTTAATCGGCCTTGCATTTGCGTACTGTTCCATGGGAATCATCTTTTTTGCCACTTCCTCGGGAAGCTTTACGTTACTCCTTATCGGACGTGCGTAGCCCTTTGCAAGGTTGATCTGCCCGGCATCGCTTAAGATGTATTCCCTTGTGAGCATGGCTGCGTGAGGATGGGGCGCGTATTTGTTGATTATAGTGGCGTAACCGCTCGCTACGCTTCCTTCTTCAGGGATGTTGACCTCAAACCGATTAGGGTCTATTTGGTCACGATAACCCAAGGCGTTGAAATCCCACAGAAATCCCACGGGTATCTCTCCCTTTTCGAAATTGGCCGGCAATACGTCGGTCAGCAATAACCTTCCCTCTTTGGCAAGCGCCGCGAAAAAGTCTATTGCAGGCTTAATATTGCTCTCGTCTCCGCCAAGGGCAATCGCTGTGGCAAGCACCGCCATTTGAGCCTGGGCAGCCTTAGTCACATCCCCGATGGCGACTTTGTAATCTCCATTTTTAATGTCCTCGAAAGATCTGGGCGGATTTTTAACCTGGGACTTATCCGTGATGACGGCCATAGTGCCGAGATATCCCACTATCCAGTGCCCTTCTTTGTCTTTAGCCCAATCTGGTATTTCGTCCCAGTAGGACGTCTTAAAGGGCTGTGTAACTCCCCGCTCAACTGCAACCGGCCCAAAGGCCATACCCACGTCTCCTATGTCAGCTGTAGGGTTATTCTTTTCCGCATCGAACTTGGCTATTTCCTCGGCGCTCGACATGTCGGTGTCGATATGCTTCAGGCCGTATTGAACCTCCAGATCGCGCCACGTATCCTTCCAGTTTGCCCATAAATCAGGCATGCCTACGCTTACGATCATGCCTTCCTTTCTTGCGCGTTCCTCTACTTCCTTCAGGCTAAGCTGCTGGGCATTTGCCCTGGCAGGCATAACTAGAATGGCCAATACCATACAAACGATAATGCTTAGTAAAATCCTTCTTGCCGTAACTGCTTTTCTCACCTAACCTTACCTCCCCTGAAACCGAATTTGTGTTGCCGAAACAAGTATAAGATACGCATGTTGCGGCACTGTTTGTATTTGGTAACAAGGATGTAACTGTCTGTCTTCGCAACGGCTGGTCTATTGATATATTAATACAAGGAATACTTTTAACATGAAGTATGGAACGCAACTTGAAGCGATTGTTGAAAGCATGTAATATTCCTGTATGATCGCCATATATAATGCGACGTTATAGAAAATTAAAGTAAAATGGCTTGGCAACTAATTATTGCATAAGCTGTCAGGCCATTTTACGGAGGATTTTTTTAAAACCGCCCCCTTGTGTCGTAGGGGTCAATGATCCACCCATGTCACAATTTAGGACACTGTCCAGCTAGAATGCAATCTTTCGATCTAACCCGATAGCTCAGTATATTTCCTTTGAGAAAGACGCCGACTACCTTGCATGGACCACCATCTGTTGCCGGCTGCCGGAAAGTTCTTTCTAGGGATAATTTACAGACGTCATCTCTCGGCTAAATTTTTACGCCATGTGTTATAATATTTAAAATAGAATCTATTACAAAAACTGTATTATAATCACATATCTTAAAAAGCAAAGCTGTTGCCTTGGAATAAGTCAAGAATTGCAAGCAGATCGTATATGTTTGCTGATTTCTGTTTTCAGCAGATTTATGCTGAGAAATCTTAGCTTTGTCCGTCGGGTTTGCAGAGCCGTTCGTCGAAGGGACTATTAATTTTTCATTAATAGTTCACGAATAGTTCACGTATATATCGCTATTATCTCATGTATATCTCTTTTAACAAATATATAGATTATCAAAAACAATATATGCCATACTATATAAAATTATATGGTAGTCATACAAGGAGGTGGTTGTTGCATTTACAAAAGGCCTTTGTATGCAGTTAATGGTGTACTACAGACTAGAATTTGAAAAAAAAGTGAAGAAAGGGGTTTTCAGATGAGTTTATCGAAAAAAGCATTGTATTTGATATTGGGGTTAGTTTTTGTTTTTGCTGTCGCAGCAGGGGGAGCCGAGAAATCTTTTGCTCAAAACGGCAACGGCAAAATAACCTTTGCCGATTTCAGTTGGGAGAGCGTTCAAGTACACAACAGGATAGCCGGTTTTCTGATTAGACATGGCTGGGGTCGCGAAGTTGAATACATGCTTGTCGAGGAAGTGCCGGGCTTTATGGGACTGGAGAGGGGCGATATTCAGATAGCAATGGAGGCTTGGGTTGACAACGCAGCTTCCTACTGGGAAGAGGCCAAAAAACGCGGGATGATCATAAGCCTTGGAAAGAACTACCCTGACGCGCCTCAAGGATGGTATGTTCCAACCTACATCATCGAAGGAGATGAAGAGAGGGGCATCAAGCCTATGGCCCCGGATCTCAAATCCGTCTCGGATCTGCCCAAGTATTGGGAGCTTTTCAAAGATCCCGAGCTCGAATCAAAGGGACGCTTCAACAACGGCCCTTCGGGTTGGATAATAAGCGTCATAAATGAGAAACGCCTCAAAGCCTACGGACTGGATAAAACCTACCGAAACTTCTACACCGGCTCTGCGGCAGCCCTGGCTTCGGCTATTGCCGGTGCTTACGAACGGGGAAACCCTGTTCTGGCTTACTACTGGGAGCCTACTCCCCTTCTTGGAATGTATGACATGACGAGGCTCGAAGAACCGCCCTACGAAGAAAAAGTATGGAATGATACAGGGGCATGCGAAATGCCAAAGTGCAGGGTGTTGAAAGTTGCCAACCGCGATTTTCTCGAAGAAAATCCCGAGATCGAGAAGATGCTCAAACGCTACAGCACTTCTCTGGAACTTACCAACGAAGTGCTGGCATATATGAAGAAAAGCGCTGTCACTCCCAAAGATGCTGCCGAATGGTTTTTAAAATCCCATCCGAAACTGTGGAGATCCTGGATAGCAGATCCAAAGGTCCAAGAAAAAATCGCCAGATCTCTCGAGCAAATTTAAGGAAGGATCGAGGGAATTGATAACTAAACGTGAATCGGTCGTGATAGCACATTCACGGGAAATACCCTTTTTATCCTTTTCTCCCCTGGAAAGGACTTGCAGCCGGCTCCTCGAATGGGCGCGCCCTCTGCTTTCCACAGATCTTTACCGCGAAAGCATGAGGGCTGTCGAGGGTTTTTTGTCGTCCAGCGGAGAGGGACATCTCCTTCAGGGCGAACTTGACAGAATTTATCCTGAGCAAAGGGACGTTTTAAAGTGGATACCCTACTGGGAAAATTGGTACCTCTCCAACAGGCATTCCCTTCCCGCTAACTCCAATCCCTTCTATGTGCTGGAAATCGAAGGAGAAAGGCTTAAAGTCGATAATGCCGAGCTTTCAGCGATGGCGGTGGAAGCTGCCCTTAAATTTCACCTGAAAATAAAAAGGGGAGACCTGGAACCCGACCGTTGGAATGGCCACCTTCTTTCCATGGAACAATACGACTTAATCTTCGGCGTTACACGCATCCCTGGAAAGGATATGGATCGAAATTTGAAAAGCGATACCGACTATATAGCCGTCCTTTGTAACGGCCATATTTTCCTTCAAAAAGTCCTGGATGGCAAAAATATTGTGCCGAGCGAGGGTCTTGCTCACAATTTTCGCACTATTATGGAGCAATCCGGGCGACCTGCAAGAGTGCCTATATCGGCGCTGACCTCCCTACCTCGATCGAAGTGGGCCGAGATCCGCGATAAACTTATACAATGCAAAGAGGTTGCAAGAGCTATCGAAGCAATAGAAAAAAGCCTTTTTGTGCTCTGCCTAGACGAACCGAGGGAAATGACGCCAGAAGAGCTGTCTTTGAACGTTCTCCTGGGGCCCTCTGAAAGCAGGTGGTTTGACAAGTCGTTGCAGGTGGTAGCCTTAGGCAGGGGTCGAATCGGCATAAACTTCGAGCACTCCCAGAGGGACGGCACGCCAATGGGTCGTTTCGTCAAATTCTTAAATGAAGAGATTGCGACCTTAAAGCTCAAAACAGGAGCCGCTCCCTCTCCGACAAAAGTGGACATACCGGAAAGGGATTATGTCAAAGATATATCGTTGAAAGCTCAAAAAGAAGCAGAAAAAGCATTTTCTAAGCTGAAATTGAGCGTGATTAACTTCAAAGATTTCGGAAAGGAAGAAATTAAAAGGCTTAAGTTGAGTCCCGACGGCTTTGTCCAAACTGCTCTTTTTCTTTCGCAAAAAAGAGCCTGGGGGCATGCAAAAACTACTTTCGAATCGGTTATGCTCAGGCAATTCAAGGAAGGACGAACGGAGGGGATGAGGCCCTTTAATTCCTGGACCGGCGCTTTTCTTGAGCTTGTCGACGATCCTTCCGCAAGCGACAGGGCGCGTAACATAGCCATGGTAAAAGCCATAAAGGCTCACAGCTTTCGTGCCAGGCTGTGTATGGACGGCAAAGGCCCGGAGGGTCATCTGGGACTTCTTGAGGCCATCGCCGAGGGAAAGGCGGGTGAGAGGGGATTGGTCGAAAAGCCAAAAATATACGAATGCCCTGCCTGGAAGGTGCTGCAGGATATCGGGATAACGTCATCCACTACCACGGGCGAAGGGTTGGTTTCTGCAGGATATGGCCCGGCCCAGGAAGACGGCATTGCCGTAAGGTACATCAAAAGACCTGAATATTTAGTCTTTTGCGTTACGAGCCTCGATGATTTTGATGATTCTAGAAGGCGCTTCATCGAAAAACTTCCGAAGGCATTGAAGGATATGCACCGCTGTGCCGGCCTGTCGACGGAACGTAAGTTTCTTTGACAAGCACGTAAAAATTCTTGTAATATAAAAATATATTCCAGTGCTTGCTTCTGTATTTTCAGCCTTTCGATTTCATAAAGTTCATAAAATTTTCGTAGCGCCCATTTGGCGATACCAGTTACGACATCGCTGACCGATTTGTCTATAATTTTCTTGCCGCCCCGAGACATTAAATAGTAAATAAAATAATATAAAAAGGAGGAATGGGTAAATGAGAAAACTTTTCGCTCTTTTCTGCGCTGTTTCAATTGCAGTTTTTTGTATTGCAGGACCAGCGCCGGCAAAGGATAAAACGGTTACCTTTGTAGATTTCAGCTGGAGCAGCGTACAGATGCACAACAGAATAGCGGGTTTCGTCCTGGAACACGGATACGGCTATAAGCCTAACTATATTTTTGCCGAATCCGTGCCTGGACTGACGGGACTGGCGCGTGGGGATATCGACGTGGCCATGGAGATGTGGGTTGATAACGTCTTAGAATGGTACAATAAAGCTGTAGGAAAGAATAAAGAAGTCATCGACCTTGGTCCTGTTTTTCCTGACTCGCCTCAGGGTTGGTACGTACCAACATTCGTCATCGAAGGCGACGAAGAGAGGGGCATCGAACCTATGGCCCCGGATTTGAAGTCGGTCTATGACCTTCCCAAATATTGGGAACTTTTCAAAGACCCGGAAAAACCAAATAAGGGGCGCTTCTACAACGCAATCCCGGGGTGGGTGGTTCATGATATTAACTTAAAGAAACTGGAAGCTTACGGACTTACCGAAACCTACGAGCCCTTTAGTCCAGGTTCGCAAACTTCTTTGGCCACGGCAATAGTAACGGCGTACAACAAAGGCCAACCCGTTCTCGCCTACTACTGGGAACCCGAATGGATTATGGGAATGTTAAATATGACTCGTCTTGAGGAACCGCCCTACGATCCAAAAAAGTGGAACGATGAGGCGGGCTATGCCTGCGAATTTCCGGCCGCCCGTGTCCACATCGGCATCAACACCGATTTTCTCAAGAATAACACTGAGATACTGAGCTTTTTGGCAAATTACGAGACCACTCTGGAGCAAAACAATGCAGCCTTGGCGTACATGCAGCATAATAATGCCAACGTCGAAACAGCCGCAGTATGGTTTCTCAAGGAATACAAAGACCTATGGACGAAATGGATACCCGACGACAAAGTCAAAGAAAAAGTATTAAAGGCTCTGGAAAAAATAAAGATATAAAAAATAACTGCCCCCGATGGGACTTTGTCTCTCGAGGGCAGTTATTAAAGTCAGATATTTAAATCTACAAGGCTAATCAATAATTTTACCGCTCCTTCTACGTCGTTTAAGCTTACCGTCTCGCTCGGCGAATGAACGTATCTGGTGGGTATTGAAAGCGTTGCGGAAGGGATGCCTTCCTTCGTCCTTTGAAGTGCGGCAGCATTAGTGCCGCCGAAGGTCAAGACTTCCTTTTGGTAAGGTACATTCGCCTTTTGTGCTGCCTGCTCCAGCAGTTCGACGACCTTCCTGTGGCTTATGGACATCTTGTCCTTGATCTTTATGGCGGGGCCTTTGCCCAACGCCATGGCATGCCTTTTAAGTCCCTTCGGATGATCGGCCGAATCGGTGACGTCAACGGCTACGCAAATTTGAGGAGAAAAGCTGTATGCCGATACAAAGGCTCCGACAAGCCCAATTTCTTCCTGGACGGAAAAAGAACCTATGACCGTGTGCCTGGGGTCTTTTAAATTCCTGAATACTTCAACTAAAACGGCACAGCCGATCCTGTCGTCCATGGATTTCGATGTGAGGAAATTGCCGTTTTTGTAAAAATAGGAATCGTAGACGCCAAAGGTGCCGATGGAGACCAATTTTTCGGCTTCACTGCGGTCGCCGGCGCCGATGTCCACGAAGAGGTTGTCGAAGGTGAGGTTGGATAAATTTTTCTTTTGCTCCTCGGGCGTCTCGCCCTCGTAGTAAACCACTCCCGTGGCCTTCGGGAACTTTACCCTTTGGCCTACATAATGATAGGGAGAAACTCCGCCCACCGGTTCTACCCTGAGAAACCCCTTATCGTCTATATTCGTTACCACAAGCCCGATTTCATCTATGTGGGCGTCTAAAAGCACCTCTTTGTCGTCTCTTCCCTTTTTCCAGACGAGCAAATTGCCCACAGGGTCGAACTTGTGTCCGTCTATATGACCTTCGAGATATTTAAGGACGATTTTTTGGACCTCCTCTTCCCTGCCGCTGGGGCCGTAACTTTCTGTCAGTTCCTTGATTAAATCTATCATCTTGCAAAACCCTCTCCTTCTTCTAAGATTTTGCTGACCAGTTTGACCGTGTTTTCAAAATCTCCCAGGTCAATCAAGGACAAAGGGCTATGGATATATCGAGCAGGAACGGAGATTACCCCGGCCGGCACTCCTCCGCCGGTCTTGGCGAAGCGCGCGGCATCCGTTCCGCCCGCGGTCCTCCTTTTCGGCTGGTGTTTGATGTCGTATTTTTGGGCAACCTGCAGTATTGATTCGTAGGTCTTTTTATTTACCACGTAGCCCC
>DGDP01000106.1:0-12441 GCA_002385485.1 Acetomicrobium sp. UBA3949
GCATGGTACGACAACGAATGGGGCTATTCCTGTAGGCTGGTCGATTTGGCAAACTATGTTGCAAAATCGCTCTAGTCAGGCAGGTGGTTGCGTATGAAATTGAGGATCCCAGACCCCAAAGACGTATCAGGTAAAAAAGTTCTAGTCAGGGTCGATTTTAATGTGCCTATGAGGGACGGTGTCGTTACCGACGACACGCGCATTAAAGCACACCTCGATACTTTAACGTTTTTAAGAAATAGCGGAGCCCATCTCGCTTTGGTATCCCACTTAGGTCGCCCTAAAGAGGGACGGGATCCGCAGTTCTCGCTTAAGCCCGTAGCAGAGCATTTAAAGGCATTGACCGGATGGAAGGTTACTTTTATTCCAGATTGTATTGGCGAAGAAGTAACGCGCGCAGTTGCCTCTAAGCAACAAGAAGAAGTGCTCGTCTTGGAAAATGTACGTTTCTATAAGGGGGAGACTAAAAATGACCCCGACTTTGCGAAAGAGCTTGCAAAGCCCTTTGAGGTTTTCGTAATGGATGCCTTTAGCGCTGCCCATAGAGCACATGCTTCTACACGTGGGGTGGTCGATTATCTGACGTCCTTTGCAGGTTTTCTCATAAAAAGAGAAATCGATTCCCTCAGCCTTGTAAGGGACAATCCGGCTCATCCCTATGCACTTATCTTAGGGGGGGCCAAGGTGTCGGATAAAATAGGAGTTATCGAGAACCTCATTTCCAAGGTCGATCACATCATCATAGGTGGAGGCATGGCATATACCTTTTTAAAGGCTAGGGGATACAGAATAGGAAAATCTTTGTGTGAAGAGGAAAAACTGGAATATGCTAAGGAAATGCTTGAGCTTTCCCGTTCCAGGGGTGTTGAGATTCATCTTCCCGTTGATTCCGTCGTAGCGCCAGACGTAAAAGCCGATGTGCCGACATCTGTCGTAGATCTTGAGACGCCAATACCGGAGGACATGATGGCCCTTGATATTGGACCAAAGTCCATTGATAATTTTGGCAAGATAATAGGTAAAGCAAAAACAGTTTTTTGGAACGGTCCTATGGGAGTATTTGAACTAGAGCCCTTCAGAGCAGGTACCGAAAAGGTGGCATTTGCTGTAGCGCAAGTCACTAAAAATGGCGGACACACAGTTGTCGGTGGGGGAGACACCGCTGCGGCCGTGAATATGCTCGGATTTTCCGATCAAATGTCTCACGTTTCCACGGGAGGCGGAGCCAGCCTTGAGTTTATGGAGGGTAAGATGCTTCCCGGTATCGAGCCCCTGTTGGGTGAATAAAATTAGAAGATTAGGGAAGATCACGCAAGCGGAGCGCCAAAAGTGCTCCGCTTGCCTTTAGTTAAGGAGGATCAACCATGAGAAGAGTTCCTTTTCTTGCAGGCAATTGGAAGATGCACAAAGGACCCAAGGAGACGAAGGAATTTATCGTCGAGCTTTTTGCAGCTATAGCAAAAGATACGTCTCTTAAAGGGTTTTTAAAAGAAAACAAAGTAGAACTCGGTATATTCCCGCCCTTCGTCAGTTTAGAGACCGCTGGTAGAGAAATTGCTTCGGCGGATATCTACCTTTCCTTGGGTGCTCAAAACATGCATTGGGAGGATAGCGGAGCCTTTACAGGCGAAATAGCCGGGGAAATGTTAATGGAAGTAGGGTGTAAATATGTGATCCTTGGACATAGTGAAAGGCGTCACATATTTGGTGAATCGGACGAGACGATCGGGAAGAAGATGAACAAAGCTTTAGAGATAGGACTAAAGCCCGTGCTGTGCGTTGGAGAGACGCTCGAGGAAAGGGATGAGGGAATTACCGAATCCGTAGTTAAAAGACAGCTGGAGGAGGCTTTGAGAGGCCTCAGAGAGCACGAAAATATCAAAGACAATATAGTTATAGCCTATGAGCCTGTTTGGGCCATTGGGACGGGCCGTAAGGCCAGCGATGAGGATGCTCAAAGCGTATGTGCATATATAAGAAAATTTATCGAAGATAGGTTTGGTTCCACAGCTGCCGAGGGCATTCGAATCCTATATGGCGGAAGCGTAAAACCCGATAATGCAAAGGGTTTGATGGAACAGAAAGATATTGATGGTGCTTTGATTGGCGGCGCGTCATTAGACGTTGGAAGCTTTTTGGGAATTTCAAGAAACACGATCGAAGCTCTACAGTAAACATGATATGAGCGGTGATTATGATAGAGCAGATTTAGTTTTGATTTATAACCCTTGATAAAAGCTTTGAATTTCGATCCAATGTAACATAAGATACATTATAGGACACTATAAAAAATACATAAGACCAGGTCCTCTTTATCTTATCTGGTCCTGGTCTTATGTTATGTATTGCTTGTCTATAGCTTGTCTATAGACAGAAGTTAATGCTATTATTGCTATATATTGCTTCCTATGCGTTTGCGTTAAGTACCGCTACAGGTTCTCCGTCTTCGTCGTAATGTAGTATAGGTACATCTCCCCAGATGCGCTCCAAGTCGTAAAATTTTCGTCCTTCCTGACTGAAGATGTGAATGATTACGTCGCCGCAATCTATCAAACGCCACAAGTTACTGTCTCTGCCTTCGAGTACATAAGTAATTTGGCGTTCATCCAGCGCATCCGTTATGACGTCTAAAAGGGCTTTCATATGGCTCTCTGAATTGCTGTTTGAGATGAAAAAGATATCGGCGAACCCGGAAACCTCGCTGATATCTATAGAAATAATATCTTGGGCTTTCTTGGAGGCTAAAACCTTTACAATCCATCCGTATTTTTCCATTACACCTTCGCTCGCCTTGCTGATGTCCAATCACCCCTCCTTAAATTTGTCTCCATCTTTGATTTTCATTATACCTCATCTTTATCCCGCTTACTACACATAGCCTTTACCTCAAACCGCTCTCAAGCCTTGCGAGAATGGATTTATAATCGTGTCCTATAATGATTGTAAGGTTGGTTGTGCTATCGCTTGGCTTTACCAGAGCGTCGGAAATGCCCAGCAACTGACCGAGCATCTTCGATTCATTCTCGAGATTTCTAGGATACAATATAGATGTATAGTGGTAGTCGAAGTGTCGGGCATTGCTTTTATACGCTATATCGATACCATACCGTTGTAATACGTCAGCGAATTTATTTGCCAGCCCTGCGCTCCCATCACCATTTAATACAGCTACTCTACATGTGATATTTCGAGCTATCATACTTCTGTCGATTTGCTCTTTACCCTTGTCTATTAATCTCTCGGGTGATGTGGCCGTATCTTTCATCGCATTGCCCTCTTCTTGCTCCTCTCCGCTTATTGGAGCCGAAAGCATTGCTAAAGCCCTGTTTATATCGCCCAGCCAGTAGCTGACGCCCGAAAGAACAGCGGGCTTGCCTGGCAGTGTGAAAAATCTTATATTTTGCGGTGGCATGTCTCTGAAGTACATTGCCAGTTTAAGTGCCTCTTCAACCGGCAAATCACTCTGAAGGGCCTGTAAAATTTCTTTCAACAACGTTGGCATTTTCGTGCTAACGGCTTGATCGGCGATTTTTTGAAGCAGTGCCTTCATGAATTGTTGTTGTCTTTTAATCCTTCCTATATCACCTAATGCGTCATGTCTAAATCTAACGAACTTTAATGCAGTTTCTCCATTCATGTGTTGTAAACCCTGGGGAATATCTATGTAGAGGTCACCTGCTTTATCGACATATTTAAGCCTCTTTTCGACGTATATATCGACTCCTCCCAGCAGGTCTACTATCTTCGGAAAGGAGCTGTAGTCCAATTCGATATAATAATGGATTGGCATTCCGAGGTAGTTTATGAGCGTTCTGTTCAGCAGTTCTATCCCCCCATAAGGATAGGCATGATTGATCTTATCCCAACCGCGACCAGGAATTTGGACCCTGGTGTCTCTGGGGATGGATAAAACTTGAATTGTCTTATTATCAAGATCTAGCGTAGTGAAGAGGATAGTATCAGCACGATGGGAATCTTCGGTGTTGTCTTTGCCTACTATGCAAATATTTATCTTCCCCGTTTTTTCGTCGTGTTGAAGGCTCTCTTTTATCGACTCTACTTTAGGCGCAAAGTAGCCGTCCAGGCGAACGTAAGCTCCTCCTAGGGTTGCGACGACCATAGCAATTATCAAAAACGCGAGCTTTAATTTCGTCAAACGAGTTCACCTTCCCTCTAATGAATAAAGGTTTCTCTTATATATAAAATGCTCCACGGTCCAGGGCAAAAAATATCTTATGCTTTGCCCTGCCGCGACACGTCTTCTTATTTCTGTGCTCGATATGGCAAGCAGCGGTATTTCCAGTGGTATCACTGCCCGCTTTATCTCCGCGGGCAAAGACTCCAATTGCGAGACGTTGTAACCCGGCCTTGAAGCTGCAACTATATGGGCAATACGAGCGATCTCGAAAGGTTCCTTCCATAAAGGCATTTGCAATACAGCATCGATGCCTGTTATGAAAAAAAATTCTACCTCCCTCGGCAAATACCAATGTCTCATTTCCCTTAACGTGTCAATGGTATGCGATGGTCCTCCGCGTTCGATCTCAATTTTGGATATTTTAAAATGGGGATTATCGACTATGGCCATACAGGTCATGACATAGCGATCTTCTGCAGACGTTATCATTTTATTGTTTTTATGGGGAGGGTTGCCCGTCGGTACAAATATCACCTCTGACAGATTGAGCGATATATAGGCCTCTTCTGCGATAACCAAATGTCCGAAATGAATGGGATCAAAGGTTCCTCCCATGATGCCAACTTTAAGTCTGCTCATAAAATTGGATCGCCTCTGAGGCAATACCATATCTCCCCTTTCTTCCCCTTGCTTAGTCGATCATTTGACTTCGGGTTCATATTCGAACTCCAAATCTCCTATGCAAACGGTATCTCCTTCTTTTGCTCCCATTTGGTCCAATAAATCTTCTACTCCTAATCTGGCAATGATCTTACCGAAACGCAAAATGGCCTCTTCTTGCCCAAAGTCATATCTTTTTACTAGTTCCTCAAGATATGGACTGACAACTCTATATTTTCCTTCCTCGAGGATTTCTATTCGCATGTCCGAATCGCGGTGAAATTGTGACATGGTGGCATGTCTTAGGGGATAAAGCCTCCTGTTGTCGGGGGTCAACTTCGAGAGTTTCTGCACTAACAGTTCTGCCAGTTCTTTTATTCCTCTTCCCGTTACAGTGCTTGTAAAGCAAATCTCTTGCTTTGACTTTTCTGCCCATTTTGCGACCTGATCCCAAAAAGAATCGTCATCAATCAGGTCCGTTTTATTGGCCACCAGCAAAGAAGGTTTTTCGAGTATTTGATCGTTATATTTTGAAATCTCCTCGCGAAGAATTATCCATTGCTCTTCTATGTTGTTGATTGAATGAGATGATACATCCAAAACATGCAATATAAAGCGACTTCGCTCTATATGCCTCAAGAACGCGAGACCTAATCCCTTGTTTTCCGATGCGCCCTCTATCAACCCCGGAATATCCGCTAATGTTATGCGGAAATCACCATCCTGTATAACGCCAAGGTTGGGATTTATGGTTGTAAAGGGGTAATCGGCAATTTTAGGCTTCGCGTTTGATAAACTAGCCAACAAACTGGATTTTCCCACATTTGGAAGCCCTATTATCGCCACGTCGGCAAGTATTTTTAGTTCCAATATAAGATGTTTTGTTTGACCTTCCTCACCTTTTTCGGAAAAGCGGGGAGCTTGGTTGACAGACGTCGCAAAAGCGGCATTTCCTCTTCCCCCCCTTCCCCCAAGGGCAACTAACAAGCTGTCGCCAGGATCTACCAAATCACCCAAGGGTTCGCCGCTTTCTGCGTCCCAAACGATCGTCCCACATGGAACTTCTATTATTAGATCCTCTCCATCCTTGCCGGACTTATTTCTTTTTCTTCCATCTTGGCCTGATTGAGCTTTAAACTGGGTTTTGTAGGTAAAATCTTCGAGGGTTTGAATTTTGTCAGAGGCTTTTATGTAAACGTTTCCCCCTCTTCCTCCGTTTCCGCCATCGGGGCCACCTTTAGGGACATATTTTTCCCTCCTGAAACTCATGCATCCCTTGCCGCCATGGCCGGCATGAACAATAATTTCCGCTCTATCGATAAACTTCAATTTACATCACCCGTAGTAATAGAATAGGGACCTGACATGGCAAGGCCCCTATTCGCGTATTTGCCAAACCTATTTTATCCTATTCTTCAACGGGAATTACACTCACGTATTTCCTGTTTCTTTTGTTTTCGAACTTGACTACTCCCTTTTTTAGAGCATAAATCGTGTAATCCTTACCGAGTCCTACGTTTAGTCCGGGATGAACTTTAGTACCGCGCTGACGGATGATGATGTTACCGGCGTCAACGACTTGCCCGTCGTACCTTTTAACTCCTAACCTCTTGCTAATACTGTCTCTGCCGTTTTGACTGCTTCCCTGACCTTTTTTGTGCGCAAATAACTGTATATCGAATCGGATCAATTTACACTCACCTCCACAATCTGCACATACCCGGGATAAGAATCAGCAATGGACCTTAAGCTGCACAGCACCGTTTCTATTACCGCCTTCGCACTTGCATCCCCAAGGGTTCCTTCGCTCCAAGACAGGAAAAACAAAGGTACGTTATCTCGGATATCAAAAATGACGTCTTTTGCATCGACGACCTCTTTTAGCCCTAAAAGAAGGGCATGCATCAAGGTTGACACTGCTGCGCAAACGACATCTTCTCCTTTTTGGGCATATCCGCTGTGCCCTCTGGCTTTAACCGATAATGGCCCTTTTTCCCCTATCCCTATACTAATTTTAACCATTCTTACCAGAATCCGAAATACTGCATTATATTTAGATAAGTTAATACTTCACGGACAAGATCTCGATTTCCGAGTAGGGCTGACGGTGGCCTTTGAACCTTTGATAATTAGTTTTGTTTTTGAACTTGAATACGATGACTTTTTTGTCTTTGCCGTTATTCCTAATGGTTGCTTCCACGCTGGCACCGGGAATAGTCGGATTTCCCACCTTTACTTCCTGATCGTCGCATATCATTAGAACGCGATCAAGCTCCACGGTATCTCCCGGTTGTCCCTCTAGTTTCTCGACTTTCAACACATCTCCAGGCGATACACGATACTGCTTCCCACCAGTTTCTACAATAGCATAAGTCAAACTCATTACCTCCTCTCGCTGAGCATCTCGGGCGGCAATTGCCTTGAAGCCCGTCTCAAGCGGTTATCGTCCCATATTTATGGGACTTATGCATTTTAAATAAGAAGGACCGTGAAGTCAATAAGAAACTTACTACCTCCAGGACAAATACATCTCTTGGATATATGTCATTTGCCCTTATATGGCTGCGGGCAACGCTATAACCACTTATTAGGTATTGGATCACAATCCTGATGACATGACCTCGATAGCCTTCTTTTAAATTTAAGTATACTACTTTTTCTATATAGAACATAACCGATCAGGAGCCATACTATAAACGGGCATATATTGCAACTCAGTTGCAATATATATCTAGCTGTGATAATTTACTATAAAAGCACGTGTTCCATACGATAAAAGAGGAGGTTAAATCAATTGAAACGAGCTGTTAGCGTTTTTGGAATTATCATGTGCGTCCTGTCAATATGGTGTGCACCAGTGATAGCTAATGTGGTTGCCGTTGCAGCAGGCATAGCTCCCTGCGTTGAAGAGGTGATGGAGGCTTATGTCGAGGCTGGAGGAGAAAAAATGGAATTTGTAAAGGAAGCGTGTGGTTCTTTGGCAAATAAGATAGCGATGGGTGCGCCATATGATATGTTTTTGGCTTCCGAGCCCAGATGGCCAAAATGGTTAGAGGCAAAGGGAATGTTAGTCGACGTTCACGCATTTGCCATAGGGCAATTGGTGATGTGGCGTTTTTCTTCGGAGGCTCCATGCGAAAGCGATATTGAAAAGTCCGTAATAGCCGTGCCCAATCCCGATATAACAGCTTATGGAAACCTGGCAAAGCAATATCTTGATGAGGCAGGATTATGGGATAAAATGATGGCTGAAAAGAGGATTATTTTAGTTAGCAATGCACCGCAAGCTGTCGTCGCGGCGAAAGGAAGTGCTGCCGAGATAGCGTTTATTCCTCTCAGCATGGCCATAAAAGCAGGCGGCAATTATACTCCTCTATCCGGAATGACTGTCGATCAAGTGGGGGGTCTCACTGTTAGGGCCAATGAGGAGGTCCGCAAATTTTGGATTTTCAGTCGTTCCGAAAGGTCTTTTCCCATTTGGACGAAGTGGGGATTTTTATCGCCAGATAACACGAAGTAATAGGGGGGTTAATGTGCAATGAAGTGCATTGGAAATAATGAAAATTCGGATCTGCTTCTCCATGTTAGAAAAATAGTGTTAAAAAAAATTAAAAACCTTTCTCATCTTCTAGAAGAGTCGGTTCTCGTAGAGCCCCTAGGCGTTGAAGAAGCACTTGGAGACCCTGCTCCCTATAAAGATTTTGCTCTTCAGCGTGGAGAGGAAAAGCTTATCGAGGCTACGCTAAATGGAGAAAAGGGGCAGGCCTTTACGTCAAGGCCTTCCCGTTGGAGGGGAACTATCGAAGAAGTGCTTTTTTTGCCATTGAATTTGGAGAAAAACAGGGCTATTTTCTTGGCTACAGTTAATGCATTGGGAAGGCATCTTGGCTGGGACGATCATACCATTCACTGCAAAGATAAAGCTCCAGACCGTTGCGGGCGAAAAATGGCGGAATTTGTAAGCGAGACATTAGATCCCTCAGCCAAAGTGGGGGTAATAGGATATCAACCGGCAATTATTAAACATATGGCGGAAGTTTTGGGAAAAGAAAGGGTGAAATTATGTGACTTAAACCCTCAAAACATAGGAAAAGATGTCTTTGGTGTGAGAGTATTGGACGGTGACACAGCGCTTGAAGAGATCGCAAGGGATTGCAGAGTCTGTCTCATTACCGGCTCGACTCTGGTAAATAGCACTCTGGATAGAATACTTCAGACCATGGAAAACAGAGGGGTAAAACCTTTTATTTATGGTACAACCGCAGCTATACCCGCCAAACTTTTGGGCATTGAAAGACTATGTTTTGAGGCCCAATGAATTAAGAGAGATTGCCAAACACTCGGATGTAACATATGAAGAGCACATGGGTAATATGTGCTCTTTGGTATATTTTGCCCTCGTTATGCCTTAAATTTTAGTTTTTGTCATGTTATGATTAACTCAAAATTAAGGAAATGCAGGGGTTTGAAGTTAGATGTCAAAAATAGAATTGAACGAAGACTTTCGCACAGCATTAGATCTCATGGAAAATTCCGATAAAAACGTGTTCGTTACCGGCCGTGCCGGAACAGGAAAGTCCACATTACTGTCTTATTTTCAACAGAACACGAAAAAAAGAGTCGTGGTTTTAGCTCCCACCGGCGTTGCTGCCTTGAACGTCAAAGGTCAGACCATTCATTCTTTTTTCGGTTTTAAGCCCAACGTTACTCCCGACCAGATTAAAAAGTCTCGTTCTCCCAATGGTGCGACGAACATTTACAAAAAGATAGATACGATCGTCATAGACGAGATCTCCATGGTCCGAGCTGATTTACTGGACTGCGTCGATAAGTTTTTGAGGCTCCATGGACCTAAAAGTAAGTTGCCCTTTGGCGGAATTCAAATGATATTCATCGGAGATTTGTATCAACTTCCCCCGGTTGTAACGAAAAACGAAAGAGAGGTTTTTAAGACCCTCTATAAGACACCTTATTTTTACAGTGCCAAGGCCCTTGAGACCTTGGATGTGGAGTTTGTGGAGCTGGATAAGATATATCGCCAGCACGATCAGAAGTTCATAGATTTGCTTGGGGCAATTCGCAACAAGACCATAACAGATGATGATATGGAGCTTCTGAACAGCCGCGTAATGCTCGACTTCGAGCCCGATCCTGAAGAATTCTTTGTATATTTGACCACAACAAATAAACGTGCTGAAGAGATCAATGAGCAGCGCCTTTCTCAATTAAAAGGCAAGACTTATGTTTTTAAAGGCGCTTTCAAAGGCGATTTTGGAAACGAATATCTGCCGACGGCCTTGGAGCTTAAGGTAAAAGAGGGAGCCCAAATTATGCTTTTGAACAACGACTCCCTGGGCAGGTGGGTAAACGGAAGTATCGGGAAAATTATCGAGATTTATAAAGACGTCTTGGAGGACGATAGAGAGGAATACGTCATAGTGGTAGAGCTTTCAGACGGAAGGGAGGTCGAAGTGACCCCTCACACCTGGGAGATTTACGACTTTTACGTAGACGGAGATAAGCTAAAGTCTCAAACCGTAGGCAAATTCAGGCAATATCCAATGATGCTTGCCTGGGCAGTGACGATACATAAAAGCCAAGGCAAGACCTTCGATAAGGTCATCATTGATATTGGACGCGGGGCCTTTGCCCATGGCCAGGTTTATGTTGCTTTGAGCCGTTGCACTTCTCTGGAGGGAATCATACTAAAAAAACCCATCAAGAAAGAACATATCTGGATGGACTGGAATGTGGTGCATTTCTTGACGGAGTGCCAATATAGCAAGGCTGAGGAGATGCACTCCCTGGACGATAAGATCGAGAGGATTAAGGAGGCCATAAACGAAGATTTGGCTTTGGAAATCGTCTACCTTAAGCCCAATAACGAGAAAAGCAAAAGAATCATAATTCCCTTTGAAGTCGGAGAGATGGAATACAAAGGGAAAAAATACATAGGGGTACGAGCATTTTGCAACTCCAGACAGGGAGAAAGGGTTTTTAGAGTTGACAGGATTTTAAGATTAGAGGTTTTAGAAAGTCCTGTCCTTAAAGAATAGACATTATATAAATATAAAAATGTAAAAATATGCAAAAATTTAAGTGAATTAACTTTCTATAATGTTGCTAAGCCTATCTTTTGTCTTTATGTATGGCGCGTGTTAAGTCGGTTAATTGTGTCCGACGTTTAAATCAGAAGAATTTACGGTAAACTCCGTCAGCTTTATGTCCATGTATATTGGTGCGTTATAGGCGACGGCAAGGGCAATTGCATCGCTGGGGCGAGAATCAACTTCATATGTGTAGCTTTTGTGCCTAACATAAAGGTTAGCATAATAGACATTGTCTTTAATGTTGTTGATTATGACTTGCTCCACCTCCGCGCCCAAAAGGTCCAATAGGTTTCTGAGGAGGTTGTGAGTAAGTGGGCGACTGGGCGCTACGCCCTGCAAGTTCATTAAAATGGCCATAGCTTCAACGGGACCAATGACGATAGGCAGGACTTTAGTTTCCTCCTTGTCGCTGAGCATGACAATATGGTTGTTGTCCTCGTCCACAGCTATGCCTTTTACGAAGACTTCAATGTTGTTGTCAAACATGGTTATCACCTCGCTTCTCTGTTATTTTATCACAAAAACCCTACCCCACTTGACACATAAGAAGAGATCAATGCTATCGCAGTTTCGAGAACGTCGATGGATTTTAAATATTCACTTAAGACGATATGTTCGGTCATAGTGTGATCTAGGATGCTGTCCCCGGGTCCGTATGCGACCATAGGGCAATTCCAAGCAGCTGCATGATTGAAATCAGCCGTTCCGCTTTTGACGACAACGCGGGGTTCCAGTTTTTGTCGTCTCAGGGCGGAGCGAAAGGCTTTTGCGACTATGTTATTTTTGTTTGTCACGTGAGAGGGGATGGCGAGGGTGATGTCATATTCTACCTCATATTTTTCGCATATCTTCTTGACTAACAAGCGGTATTCTTCTAGGGCGCCTCCGATAGGAACGCGTATATCGAGCTCCATCTTTGCACTTCTTTGCCCCTCTTCCCTTCCACACATATAAACGATAGCCCCCGATGGACCATATGCAATGGATTTGCCCGATTGGTCATTTGAACGCAATCGATTTAATATCTCCGAAGCTGCCAGGGTAACGCTGGTAAGGGGACCTTCGTCGGCGCTTCTGTGGCCTCCGTCGTCCTCTGCCTTGAGGATTGCCCTAATACAACCGCGATAGCCTATGGTTATGCCCCGAGTGTTCGACGGCTCTCCCACGATGCAGGCTTTAGGCTTATGGAGCGACAGTCTGTAAAGGATGCCCCGTGAGTCAGATTCCTCTCCGACGGCGGCAATGAGGGTCAATTTGCAGTTTCGAGCAAGTTTTACCTTGCCGCCGGCTAAGGCCATTGAGCAAAGGGGCCCCTTTGCATCGACAGCACCCCTCCCACATAGGATGTTGTCTTCCACTTTGGGCTCTGGTCCGCCCTCAACTGTATCAATGTGACCGAGGAGGATTATTTCGTTATTGCCCTCCCCTTTCGTGGCCACGACATTGCCCACATCGTCTATGTAGGACCTGTCCCACCCCAAAGAAGGGAGGCGGGCATTGAGATAATCACACGCCTCGGCTTCTTTGTAACTT
>DGDP01000106.1:12741-14331 GCA_002385485.1 Acetomicrobium sp. UBA3949
ACAAAAGGTCCGGCCGGAAGGGCGAGTACACCCATATCCTGAAGTTCTTTGACTATAGGTATGGATTTTACGGAAAGCTCCACTCCGTTCAACAACCCCCTTCCGCGCACCTCACGTATAAGCGGCGAGTCAATTTTTTGTAATAGACCTCTGAAGTAGTCACCTAATTCCACCGCCTTTTGCATATAGCCTTCACCTTGCAATAACGATATAGTAGCTAGTCCCAAAGCCATGGCAAGAGGATTGCCTCCGTATGTTGAACTATGCCCCGAAGGAGGAAAGCTGCCCAACTTTTCCTTCCACAGCATTATCCCTACGGGAAAACCTCCGGACACACCCTTTGCGAGACATATTATGTCAGGATCAAGACCACACTTTTCGCTTACTGAATAATCGCCACACCTTCCCCAACCGCATTGAACCTCATCGCTGACGAGCAAAGCTCCATGCAATTTGCACGCCTCAGTTATCTTCTTCCCAATATCCTTCTTGAGGGGATAGACTCCGCCTTCCCCTCTGACGGGCTCTACAAATACCGCAACGATATCTTCATCTACCTTTGACGGCAGCTCCTCTGGTTCCAAATGTGTTACGGGCAAAAGAACGTGCGTCCAAGGGTTTCTGTAAAGCGGGTTAAAGGTTAAAGACAAAGCCCCAAGCGTGCGTCCGTGAAAGCTTCGGCGCAGGGCAAGGATCTTTTTTCTGTTCGAGTTTAAAAAGGTGGCAAGCTTGAGTGCGGCCTCAACTGCCTCTGATCCGCTGTTGCAAAAGAAGCATTCTCTGTCCGGAAATATTTGTTTCAAGGATTCCATGAACTTATTTCTCGTTTCCCATCCCATGCCTATACCTACCGTCCACGGCATTTCCGATGCTTCTTTTAATGTCTTCACAAGGTAGGGATGGCAATGTCCAAAGAGCGCAGCTCCACTGCCGCAATAAAAATCTATATACTCTTTTCCTTCTTTATCCCTGATTATTGCACCATTCCCGTATGTTAAAGTTATACCACGGCTTCCGTAAAGCTCCGACATAAGCGCGTCCCTCCTCCAGAGAATATCGTCTTTATCGGATTTTGTTGCCTGCTGTCTCCTATAAATACCGAATTAACTCCGCCTTCGAGCGCTTCTCTGGCCGCTAGCAGTTTGCGCTTCATGTTTCCCCGAGAATAGCCTTCCAGGTCGGTCCAGTCTTCGAGCGTCGACATTGTAATCAACGTGGAAGTATCGCTTGGATCTTGAAGCAATCCCGGAATGTTGCTTAATATGACCAATACATCTGCTTTAAGAGAAGCAGCTGCTGCAGCAGCCATGCGATCCCCATCAATGTTCAAGACGCCATTCCCTTTCTCGTCACAAGCCAGAGGAGGCAAGACCGGAAGTGCACCTAAATCCCACAATGCAAAGATACCTTCGTTTCGAAAGGACGTGATAAATCCGCTACAATTGCCTCTGATTAAACGCACTTTGCTATTTTCTGTAACCCGTAGGGCATCCTTTCTTTTAGCAACGGCGGATATGTTGTCTGGCGGATAAAGCGGGACGGCATTAACCCCCTGTTGACCGAAGGAGCTAACTAGTTGTATGGAAAATA
>DGDP01000080.1:0-1256 GCA_002385485.1 Acetomicrobium sp. UBA3949
GCCATCCACTACAAGGGTTATTTCGCCCCTTACCTCCCTTGAGCCGCCGAGAATATCGGAAAGAAAACCTCGAAGGCATTCCTGGTGTATTTTCGATATCTCCCTCACCAGCGCTGCTCTTCTGTCGCCCCAAATCTCGATGATGTCTTCCAGGTCTCGCTTTAATTTATGGGGTGCGACGTAAAATAGCGAAGTATGGGGCAAATTTCTCAAGGATATCAAAAATCTCTGCCGCGAGGCCTTTTCTTCGGGAAGAAATCCCAAAAAGGAAAATTGAGACGAAGGAAGTCCCGACATGACGAGGGCAGGAAGTATCGCAGAAGGGCCGGGCAGAGCATCCACTTCATGGCCTGCCTTAATCGCTTCACATATCAGAAGTTGTCCTGGATCGGATATGCAAGGCGTGCCTGCATCGGATATCAAGGCAACCTTTATTCCGCGGTCCAGCATGTCCAAAACTTCACGGAGGCGACTTTTCTCGTTATGCTCATGGTATGAAAGCATCTTTACTTTAATATTATAGTGGTTTAGTAGTTTGATCGCCCGCCTCGTGTCCTCGCAGAGCAGAAGGTCCGACGTCTTCAGCACCTCTATAGCCCTGAGAGTCATATCCATTAAATTACCGATCGGCGTCGGGACAACAAAAAGAGGCATCAGTTTTCCTCCAATTCATAGGCAGTAAGAAGTTCTGGGGTGTAATCTCCCTTCTCGTCACATATAAAAAGGGGAGGCTCCAATCTCAGGCCTCTTCCTGCATTCCTTCTGGCCTCGACCAAAACGACGGAGGCTTCTGTCTTTGGCTTGGGGTAGACGATTTTCAATCTCTTAAGGGGCATTCTGTTTTTTTCAAGAAGGTAGCACAATTCAGAGGTACGTTTTGCCCTTAAGACCATATATAGCCTCCCCCTGTCCTTCAACAAATAAAATGAGGCCCTTATTACGTCCTCGAGAGTACAGGCAATTCCCTGTTTTGCGAGGGCAACGCCCTCCTTTGGACTGGTCCTGCTTTTCGAAGCTTCATCGTAGGGAGGATTGACCACAACCACATCGAAGGACTGGGGAGGACAAATTGCCGATATCTCCCTTACGTCACCCCTTTCGAAGGTGACTCTACCCTCAAGCCCGTTAGCTAATGCATTCTCTCTTGCAATTTCGATCAGCTCTTCCTGAATATCTATGCCCTTTATTGCAGGCACCTTCTGCCACCTCTTGGCCAATATCAGGGCAACGGCGCCGCTTGCCGTGCCAAGCTCCAT
>DGDP01000080.1:1494-5711 GCA_002385485.1 Acetomicrobium sp. UBA3949
CCGTGCAGCGGTTGTTTCAATTTCAGCTTGCCATAAAGTATATCATCCAAAGTTATCTCCATCGCTCGCCTCATTCCCAATCGGAAAGCTTGATGCTTACGATTTTCGAGAGTCCAAGTTCTTCCAGAGTCACGCCGTACATTATATCCGCCCTTTCCATTGTCAGCCTTCTATGGGTGATTGCCACAATTTGGAGGTATTCGGAGTATTGCTCCACCAAATCGGCAAAACGCCTTAAGTTGGCTTCGTCCAAGGAGGCATCCACTTCATCTAAAATGGCCACGGGTACTTTCGCTTCCTCCATGGTGGAAAAAAGGTAGGCAATGGCTGTCAGGGAGCGTTCGCCTCCCGAAAGTTGAGCCAAACTTTGCGGCCTCTTGCCCGGCGGTCTAGCGGCTATCTCAACCCCAGAATTCCACAGATCAAGTTCGTCGTTCAAAGCCAAATTGGCTTCCCCGCCTCCGAATAGCTTGACGAAAATGGCATTGAAGCGATCGTTTATAGCCTTCAAGGCTCCCTTGAACAATAATCCCGCCTGCCTGTCGGTATCTCTTATAATGCCATCGAGCTCTCTTTTGGCTTCCTTGACATCATCATACTGCTCTGAAAGGTAGGCAATGCGGCCGGTCAGCGAGGCGTCTTCCGACAAGACACCGTAGTCCACATCACCGTAATCCTGAAGCTCTCGCTGCAATTTTCTTGCCCTCTCCTTAAGGCGTCCCAGTTCGACAGGATTCACATCGCAAAGGGGACCTCCGTTGCCGTCGAATCCGCTATCCTCAAGTTCTGCCCTCTGGTCATACAGGCTTTTCAGCCTTTCCTTCGCCAGGGCCAACTGGGACTCGTATCTCCTCATTCGTTCCCTTGCTCCTTGAAGCTTCGAAGAGGACTTGCGATACATATTTTCGATTTTTGCCCTGACTTCCTGCGCTTTTTTCATATCCCGGGCAATGCTCCGACGCCTGAAAAACAGCTCTTTGTACTTGCCTTTCAACTCAGATATTTTGAGATCGCTGTCGGCCAATGCCCTTTCGGCTTTAAGGGTTTCCTCCCGCTTTTGCAGGATGCGCTCCTTGTGGGCCGACAACTCGTCTCCTATCCTATCCAACACATCCTGACGGCCCCTTATCCTCTCCTGCAATAACTCCATCTCTCGATCGAGGGAGGAAAGATCGCTCTGCAATTTATCGTTTAAGTCAAGCTCTTCCATGCCGGACAACTCTAATGAGATTTGTTCCAGTTCGGCCTTTCTCTCTTTCATATCCACGATGAGGGATGCTATTTCTTTTTTTAATTTGCCAGCCTCGGCTTCCGCATCCTTAATCCAGCTCTCACTGTTGGATAAAAGGCTCGAGATCTTTTTCATCTCCCCCTTCAGCCGATCGACCAAAGCGAGCTGCCTCTGAGTGTCCTCTTTTAACTTCATCTCCCTTTCTTCCGCCTTGGACAAGGTGGAGTTTAATCTTTCTATCTCTACATCGAGTAATTCAAGGAAAGACGACCTTTCCCCTAGATAACTTCTGAGCTCTAAAACGTTTTGTGAAGACTTGTTGGCGCTGCCCCCGGATATGGTACCGCTGGGCAAGAATACCTCTCCGTCAAGGGTCACTACCGGAAAATTCCTGTGCAGGCCCGATATCCTGACGGCCTCTCCATAATCGCTCACCAAAAGCAGGTTGCCCAAAAGGTGCATCACGCAATTTTCCCATTTGGGGTTGTAGGAGATGAGATCTATAAACCATCCTATCGCCTTCTTTCCATCTACGCGGATGGCCTGATTCTTCCGCTGAGGGTTGGCCCTGCTCAAGGGTAAAAAGGTAGCCCTTCCCGCATTGCCCACTTTCAGGTACTCGATACATTCGCCGGCCGCATGCTCGTCGGGCACTAATATCCAAAATTGCCTCCCACCCAAAAAGGACTGCAGGGCTGGGATATATTCCTTGGGGCAGGATATTGCATCGACGAAGGGGTCGAAATCAACCTTCAGCCTTCCCAATCTTTTGGCGGCCATCAGATATTCAACGGGCCTCGGATAAACTCCGGATGAGAGTACGTCTTTGGTCCTTTCGATCTCCGAATTCAGCTTTGTCCTCTCTCTTCTTCTGGACTGCAACTTGGCGGCTATCGCCTGAGCTTCGGCAAGAGCCTTCATGTGTTGAGAGGATAATTCCTCAAAGATCCTTTCTTCATTCTGCAACTTTAGAGCTGTCTCTCTCGCAGATTTTTGAAGATCGGATAATTCCTCCTTCGCCTCCAGCATTTGGGAGATCAGGCTGCCGTAACTTTTTCCGGAATAATGAACCTTGCGGTTCAACTCAGTGAGAGATGTTTCGCAAAAGGCCTTCCTTCCTAGCAATTCTTCTTTCTTTCGGGAAAGTTCTTTTATCTTCGAAAAGCTGTCTTTCAATTTGGCCTCGAGATCATCGCGCAGTCGCCTTTTTCCGGCCAATTGTTCCTTCATTTCTTCTACGACGAGTCTAAGGCTTTTTTCTTCAGGTCGAAGCTTTTCCATCGACATATATGCCGACTCGAGTTCCTCCTTTGTACGAAAATAGAGGTCCCTTGTTTTGCTGCGCTCCAAGGCCAGGGAGGAGAGCTTCTTTTTTAAGTTGCCGATCTCACTGGAGAGTCGGTCAAAAATCTCTCTATTTCTTTCGTCCCCGGAGGCCAAGGCATCAATTTGGTTTTCAAAAACGCTCAGAGCCTTCTGCCATAGGGAAACCCAGAGCCGGGCAGAAAAAAGGCTCCCGGAAATTCTCATTTTGGCATCCTCTGCGTCTTTGATCTCCTCGATGACCCTGCAATACTCAAGCCATTTTATCCTTTTCGATAAACTTTTAAGCTCTTCGTCCAATTCGCGTTTTTTTTCGGCTCTCATAACTTGAGGATGAATGTCGTTGCGCCTTTGCTTTAATTCATCGATCAAAGTTTTTAATCTTAGGGCCTCTTCATCAGCCCTGATCAGCTTTAAAAGGGCCTCTTCTCTCTTCCTGCGGTATTGGGATATACCGAAGAGAACTTCCAGGTTCGCCCTCCTTTCGGCGGGTTTTTGCTTAATAGCTTCCAGGACCTCACCCTGGCCGATGAAAGCAAAATCGATCCCTTCAAGCCCCAACAGGCGCTTTTCTTCCTCCATCTCGTAAAGTTTTACCTTTTTGCCATCCACGAAAAAGGAGGAACCGCTTTCGTCGAGAACACGCTTAAAGGCTTTCAGTTTTCCCTTATCGTTGATTACGAAGGAAACCCGGGCCTCCCTGGCAGGGGGGCGCGAGGGGCTGCCCTGGAAGAGAAGATCGCTTTGCTTCGATATCCTCAAACGGCTCGGAGACTGCTCCCCCAAAGCCCATCTTATGGCATCTAGAATATTGCTCTTTCCGCTTCCGTTTGGACCTGCGATTACCGTATATTTTTCGGAAAGCTCGATATCGACCTGCTCCCCGAAGCTTTTAAATCCCTTAAGAGCGACCCGCTCTATAAACAACAATATCTCCATCCTCTTCCAACAATTTAATCTTATAAAGAGCTTGGTCCAGAGGACCTTGGAAGATAAGGCGATACTTATCCCACGCCAGCTCCTTCGACTGAAGGACGAAAAGGGCCTTTTCAAATTCCTGAGCCCACTGGGAGAGGAAATTATTTCCTATGTATTCGGCTATGGCAGAGTGTGCCTCCAACATGAGGGCTTCGACCTTGCTGGACAATATCACCTTCCGCAGGAAACGCTTTATGTCCATGGCGACGGCATCTTCCTTTAACACCCAACCCATATTGGCGCAAAAAGGACAAGGCCTGGTCATATAGGTCTTCAAGTCCGGCCTCGAGCGCTTGCGCGTAATCTCCACGAGGCCGAGCTTGCTCACGCCGTAAACCTTGGATTTATACCTGTCCCCCTTGAACAGCTCTTCCAGATAGTCTAAAAGCTTTTGTTTGTCCTCCTGGTAATCCATATCTATGAAGTCCACTATGATTATTCCGCCGATGGAGCGAAGCCTCAGCTGTCTTGCGATCTCCTTTGCCGCCTCCATATTTGTATCCAATATGGTATGTCTTAAATTATCCGTTCCGACATACTTGCCCGTGTTGACATCTATTACCGTCATCGCTTCCACCTGGTCTATGTATAAAAAACCGCCAGATGAAAGCCAGAGCTTTCTTTCCAGGGCGGCGCTGATATCTTTTTCTATGTCGAAATATTCAAATATGGGTATGTTCCTGGC
>DGDP01000104.1 GCA_002385485.1 Acetomicrobium sp. UBA3949
ATAGCGGGGAGGCCCTTTTTGGATTGGCTGTTGACCATGTTAAGCTGCAGGGGGATTACAAAAATCCTGCTGCTTCTGGGGTATGGTGCAGATAAGATTATGGCCTTTGTAGAAGACGGAAGCAAATGGAACCTTAAAGCGACTTACAGCCTGGAGAAAGAGCCCTTAGACAAGGGCGGAGCACTGCGAAATGCATTGCCCTATATCGACGAGAGGACTTTTTTCTTCATGAATGGCGATACTTTGCTCGATATGGATTTGGGTGAAATGTTCGATTTCCATGTCGACAAAAGGGCAAAACTGACTATCGCATCCAGGCCATGGAAGGATCTGACCCGGGTAGATCCAATGAAGATCGATGACGAATCTAAGGTAGTATCCTTTGGAGAAAAGAACGTCCCGGCAGAGGAAGGCGGTTTTTGGTTTGTCAACGGGGGTTTCTATGTAGTCGATAGAGATATCGTGGAAGAACTTCCATTGAGACGCCTGTCCTGGGAGAAGGAGGTTGTTCCGCAATTGGTTCGAAGGGGTGTTGTCTACTCATTCCGTTCGGGCGGTTATTTCATAGACATCGGTGTGCCAGAGGACTATTTTAAAGCTCAAAGGGAAATACCTTATATTCTGGGTTCTTAGGAGGGTTTGCAGTTGAAAAGAGCATTTATAACTGGAATCGGGGGGTTTATCGGATCTCATCTGGCCAAAAAAATGTCCGAAGTCGGATATGAGGTATACGGATCTTATTTTCGTCCAACTTCTGACGTAGAAATGGTAAAACCCTATGCGGTTAAGACCTACAACATTGACGTAAGATATAAGCCTCATCTTAAAGAGGCTTTAGAGGAAGTCGGCCCCGATGTAGTGTATCACATGGCAGCACAAAGCTATCCCATGGAGTCCTTCAAAGCCCCGTCTTATACAATGGAAACCAATGTCTTGGGAACCTTAAATTTGTTCGAGTCCCTTCTGGAATTGGGTCTGAAATCTACAAGGGTCATGCTTGCTTCTTCCACGGCGGCTTACGGATTTATCGATCCTTCCGAAACCCCCGTGAAGGAAAATCAGCCCTTCAGGCCCGCCCACGTATATGGGGTTTCAAAGGCCACACAGGACCTGCTTGGCTTTACCTATTTCAGTTCTTACGGGCTTGATATAATAAGGCTTCGCATTGGAAATTGCGTAGGTCCGGGCAGGAAAGGCGAAGTAGTTTCAGATTTCACATATAGAAGAGCCGCAATAGAGCTTGGAATGACAGAGCCCGTGTTTCGAGTGGGTAACCTCCATACGAAGAGGGCTTTCCTTGACGTAAGAGATGCCGTCGATTGTTTTTTGTCCCTCGAAAAACACGGAAGGAGCGGAGAGGCCTATAATGTTTCGGGAGAGAAGCCATGCTCGATCAAGGAACTTTTGGATATAGTCCTCGAAGGTTGCCCCGTCAAGGTGAAAATTGTCGTGGACAAAAATCTCGTCCGCGAAAAGGATGAACCCATATACTGGAACGACCTGAGCAAAGTGAAAGATGAAGCAGGCTTTGTTCAGAAGTTTTCTTTGAGGCAAACGGTTGAAGATATGGTTAGATGGTGGAGGGAAAATTTAAAAAAATAGGATAGAGGGTGACTGCAATGTATGTGGATATCGACGGTGAAAAGAAGGACGTCAAGGAGTTGGTCATAGAGGCCTTGGAGGAGACGAAAAAATACATTCCTGTTGTAGTGCAGGGAGTAGATCTCGTCGCACAGAAACTTGAAAGCGAAGATACGCAAGAAGCTCTAATGTTGATGTCGAAGCTCATGGAAGGTATCAGCTGGGTAATGAAAGTTATACAAAACAGCATAATGTTGTTGGGCGTAAAGGGCGAGAGCATTGCAGACGGAAATTTGCTCGATGCCAGTCAAGCCTTGACTCATTCCCTTGAAGACGCCATGCCCTGCCTGCAGGAGGGTAAATTTTTCGAGCTGGCCTATCGTTTGCGCGAAGAAATACTGCCCAAATTCAGGGAGATGAAGCCCTATGTGGACGAACTTCACGATATAGCGACAAAGGGAGAATGAGGGTTTGCGCTCAGCGGTTTTCCTCGATCGTGACGGCACTTTAATAGAGGATGTAGGATATCTCTCTTCAATTTCTCAAATTAAAGTCCTTCCGCGCGTTGTTGACGGCTTGAAGTTACTCAAGTCGATGGGATATCTTTTGATTGTGGTGACGAATCAGAGTGGAGTTGCGCGAGGTTTTTTCAGCGAAGGATTTGTGTTAAATGTTCACGATATTTTAGGTAGATTATTCAAGGATAATGGCATTACTATCGATGCCTTTTATTATTGCCCCCACCATCCTACGGAGGGCTTACCCCCTTACAATGTTAATTGCGATTGCAGGAAGCCCAAAACGGGGATGATAAAAAGGGCTATCTGTGAGTATGATATAGATATATCCAAATCTTGGGTAATAGGCGATTCGCTCGTAGATGTGCAATTTGCAAGAAATGCAGGGTGCAAAGGTATACTTCTCAACAGAGATGATGATCTGCATTCGATCTCAAAGGAGTCCTTTTGCGATACTTCACTATATGAAGCCGTTAAATATGATTTATTTGAGGCGGCTCTGTACATTAAATCCGATGTTTCTTTACGTTCTCTTTGAGGTTTTGGAGGAGAGGGCAAAAAGTTCCTTTTGAACATATTATTGTTCTTTAAACGTATTGTCGTGTTGGGAGGAAGCAGCCTTTGTCGCTGAAGAGGGGAATATTATATTTTATCGGGTTAACAATATGCGTTGGCGCATTAGCCCTATATTACACCAGTGACGAGGAAACATGGCGATTATTCGCTTCAGCCAAAATGTCGTTGCTATCTTTGGCCCTTATTTTTTCTACCGCAGCTTGGATATTTGATGCTCTTCGCATTCAGGCAATAGCAGCGATTATTGGCGAGAATGTTTCTCTTAAGTTGGCTCTTTCGCTGGTCTTTTTGAATGCCTTTGGCTCTGCCGTTACCCCCTTTCAAAGCGGCGGAGGCCCCCTTGTAATATATGCTCTTCACAGCAACGGGGTGCCTGTCGGAAAAGGGGTAGCCCTAACCATAGTGAGGACGATAATAACGGTACTAGTACTCAGTGTTTTTGTGCCTCTGTCAATGCTCCTGGTTCCGGAAGCCTTTATCGACAGCCTTACGATGAAGGGCATGTTTCTTTACGCTGTTGTCTTCGTCATCTTGTTTTGCGCTGTAATTGTCATAAGTGTAGCAAAGTCAGATTCTTTCAAACACATTGCTAAAGTAGCTACGATACGCATTGGCAAGTTAAATGTCTTCAACTTGCGCGTCTTCTCGGCAGTCCGTTTTTTGAATAGGCAAATCGATCTGTATGTGCATAATATGCAATTATTGACAAAAAGCGGATTTTTGAGGTTATCACTGGTTTGCCTTTTAACTTTGCTTTATATTGTCTTTACCGCATCGGTGTTCCCTCTTCTCGCCTATGCCTTAGGCGTGAGCGTATCCTTTATGAAAGCCACAATACTTCAGGGGCTTTTCTTTTTCGTCCTATATTTCATACCGACTCCCGGAGCAAGCGGTGTAGCCGAGGGGGGCGGTGTGGTGGTGTATAAGACCTTGGTTCCTCTCAATATGGCAGGTCTTTTGTCACTGGGATGGAGGTTTTTTACGCATTATTTAGCCATAGCAATAGGCGTTGCTGTCGCCATTAGAACTATAGGAATGAACATAATAACTAAAATATTGGAGAGGAAAAGCGAAAATGAATCTACAGGAAATCAGGAAGACAGCTTTTAAGTGGAGAGGCGGTCTGTGGACTGCCCTTTATTTGATTATACTATTTTTGGCAAAACCGACCCATGAAAGCATTATTTGGGGGATTATTTTCGTTGCTGCAGGCCAGGCGATTAGGTTTTGGGCGGCCGGTTCGATCGGGTTATACAGAGGAGTAGAGGTAAAGGCTTCACAATTAACTACCTGGGGTCCCTATGCATTTGTCAGAAACCCCCTTTATTTGGGAAATGGTCTCATTGGTTTGGGGTGGGCGATTATGGCAGGCGGTTTGAGCGTTTGGGTCTTTTTGGTGTCCTTTTATATAATCTATTGCCTTTTGATCATACCCTATGAGGAGGGGTTTCTCCAAAACAAATTCGGCAATGAATATATTAGTTACAAGGATAGAACCGGGACTTTAATTATAAAAAGGTGGCCGAAGATGGAGGAGATTAAAGGACCGTTCTCACGGGAGGTTCTGGTAAAAAGCGAAAGACACTCTCTGCGGGTAACTATAGTAGGGAGCTTGTTGATCATAAGCAGATTGTGGTGGTAAAGATGCCAGAGCTTGTGGTAATAAACAAAAAACCGAATATATTAAGCCGTTGCGTATTGCCTTCCCCTGCTTGTTCCTTTGAAATTATATATATCGAGGATATTGTCGTTCGCGTAATTCCCTCCTATTTGGAGCCTTCCATAGACCCGCCTTTGTGGTTGCGCAAGGCGTGGAACAGATTTTGGAGGGGCGAAAGACCTAAGGTAAAGTTGGGAACGCCCAGAAGGCCGTCTAGATTTTCTGAAAAGGTATATGAAGTAGTGGAAGGCATCCCCTTTGGGCACAAAAAAACTTACGGGGAGGTCGCTGCATTGGCGGGAAAT
>DGDP01000064.1 GCA_002385485.1 Acetomicrobium sp. UBA3949
CACTATTTTGCTGGAGCTTGAACGTATACACTCCCATATCCTCTGGGCTGGTGTGGCTTGTTATACCTTCGGATACGATTCAGCCTTCAATTTGGGCATGTTGCTTCGAGAAAAGGTTATGGACGTATTGGAGGCCATGACGGGCAATAGGGTAAATTATGGCGTCGGTACGATAGGGGGCGTTCGTCGGGATATAACTCCCCAAGTGGCTGGAGCAATAGAAGAAATGGTCGAATATTACAAGCGGGAGTTCTCGTATTTTTATAATGCCGTTACCGAGGATCCTATCGTCAAAGCCAGGATGCGAAACGTTGGCGTGCTTTCCGAAAAAGATGCCGTGAGATATTGTGCCGTTGGTCCTACGGCGCGTGCCAGCGGATTACGCGTTGACCTCAGATGGTCTTCCCCCTATGAGGCTTACGAGGATTTGAACGTAGAGCCAATTGTTCCGCAGGATTACTTCGGCAATGCTCAGGGCGATGTTTTCGACAGATTTTTCGTGAGGGTCATGGAGGTTTATCAGTCTTTGGAAATTATAGAACAGTGCATGGACGGCCTGCCGGAAGGGCCGATCATGCATGAGCCGAAACCAGCAAAACTGTTAAACCTGTTAAAGACAGCTGATGGTGTAGGTCAATCATCTATAGAAGCGCCTCGCGGAGATGATACTCATGTCATCAAACTGACTCAGGCGCAGGAAAACGTTACGTGGTGGAAGGTCAGAGCTCCAACCTATGCGAATGCCATGTCGTGGCCCATTATGTTTAAAGATCAGGAGATAGCTGATGCTCCGCTAATCATTAATAGCATAGACCCCTGCATTTCTTGTATGGAGAGGATGTTGGTCGTTAATGAAAAAGGTTCATCTACTGTCGCGACCAAGGAGGAGCTGATAAGGATTTGCCGAGATAAGACGAGGAGGCTGATGCATAGATGAGCCCGCTGCTTACGAAGATTGTATCGGGTTTTGCGCTCTTTTGCCTTGTTATATTGATAGCTCTTTTGTATGAAGGAGTCGATAGGATCGTTCACGCTCGAATGCAGAGGCGCTTTGGACCGCCCTTGCTGCAGCCTTTTTACGATGTAATAAAATTGTTGGGAAAGGAGTCCATAGTTCCCAGAAGGGCTGTCAGGGCCGTGTTTCAGGCATCTCCTTGGATGGCCATGGCGTTGACGCTGTTGATCTTTTTATATATTCCCATCGGTTCCATACCGCCAATCTTGGCCGGAAACGGAGATATTATTTTAATACTCTACCTACTCGCAGCTTCCGCTGTGATGATGGTTATCGGAGGCTTCGCCAGCGGCTCTCCCTATGCCAACATCGGGTCACAGCGGGAAATGGTCTTGATGATGAGCTATGAGCTTCCCTTGGCACTCGTAGTTTTGACTCTGGCATGGTTGGTATACAAGAGGGGAGTTCCGGGAGCTCCTTTTAGCTTGGAGACCTTTGTCTCCGTTCCTGTATGGAATACCGTCGGTTTGATTGGTAACATGGGAATTTTTGCCCTTCTTCTCTCCTTGTTGGGAGTGGTTCCGGCAGAAGTGGGCAAGGTCCCGATGGATATTGCCGAGGCCAAGACGGAGATTTTGGAAGGCTTCTTGGCTGAATATTCGGGAAGGAATTTAGCGCTCTTTAAACTCACTTTTGCCCTACGATCCCTTGCTATGTCTGCATTGTTGGTACCGCTCTTCTTCCCTTTTTCGCTGGGCAAGTTGTTTGGCTTAAACGGAGCATCATTCGTGCTGGTAGATTTTATCTGGTTTTGGGTAAAGGTGTTTCTGGTTCAGATTGTGGCCATTACTGTAGTCAGAACGATGTACGGAAGGTTTAAAATATGGCAGGCCTCCCAATTTTACTGGTTTCAAATGGGAGGGTTGGCGCTGGCGGGGATGGTCCTCGTTACGCTAGATGTGATGTTTTTTTAGGAGGGACACAAAATGATAAATAAAATGTTATTTATCAACATCAAGCAATTCTTCAAAAAGCCCTTTACCAATTTGTTTCCGCTGGCGCACATACCGGATCGCCTGTTGGCTGTCTTGAAAAGGGTTAAATCGGGCGAGGTAGAGCTTAACCCACCAGTGCCAACGCCCGAGGGCTTCAGGGGAAGGATAGCATACGATAAAGATAAGTGCATCGGCTGCAGATTGTGCGTAAGGGTATGTCCCGCCAATGCTATATCCTATATAACGGAGGAAAAGAAAATTAAGGTACATGTTGACCGATGTTGTTTCTGTGCTCAATGTACCGAGATATGCCCTGTACAGTGTCTGTCGATGAGTAACGAGTTCTTACTGGCCTCCTATAATAGAAAAGAACAGGTTGTGGTGGGGAATAATTAGAAATGCAAATACAAAAAGGGCCCGAGCGGCTTATGATTAAAATGCTCGGGCCCTTTTTCAAAGTTTAGTCCCAAAACTTATTTGGATACGTTGAGTATGCCCCAGTGGGAAAGTCTTTTTATCGTCTCGTCCTTTCCAAGAAGTTCGATAACTTCGAAAATTCCCGGGCTAACCTTGGTGCCCGTCAGAAGGATTCTCAACGGCATGGCTATCTTTTTCAAAGGCACTTCTCTTTTGTTGCTCCACTCCCGAGCGAAATCTTCCAAAGCCTTCGTCTCCCACTGGGATAGTTTTATCATATCCTCACAAAAGGGACCCAACACCTCCTTAGAAGTTGCAGCGTATTCGCGATCGACCCTTTCTTTAACGGGCTCGAAGGTCAAGAAATAATCAGTATATTCTGCCAGCTCCTTTAAGGTTTGTCCCCTTCCTTCCATTATGTCCAGGACCTTGGCCAGATAATCGGAGCTATGGCTGTCTCTTATACACATCT
>DGDP01000092.1:0-921 GCA_002385485.1 Acetomicrobium sp. UBA3949
AGATGTGTATAAGAGACAGGGACATTACCATGCCTGATATGAACGGGATCGATGCAACAAAGATGCTGTCGCAAAGACATCCGAACATAAAGATAATTGCCCTTTCAATGCACCTGGACAGAGGGATGATTTCGCAGGTTTTGGAAGCCGGAGCTCGCGGTTATATTTTAAAGGACTGCAGCATAGATGAATTTGTCCGTGGTATAAAAGCAGTTTCACAGGACCTCGTATATCTAACTCCCAAAGCCGCAAAGATCGTCCTGGAGGATTATTTGCTATTAAAAAGAGGAGGCGTGCTTGCCGCTGAAAATAAACTATCTCCCAGAGAAATGGAGGTTTTAAGGCTTTTGGTCAAGGGAGAACACACCAAATCCATTGCCTCCAAACTTTCGATCAGCAAAAGTACCGTCGACACACACAGAAAAAATATCATGGAAAAGCTGAATTGTGCTAATATTGCGGATCTTACCCGCTACGCCATTAGGGAAGGCTTGGTAGGTCTGGACGATGACGACTAGCACTAGGCGCTAGTCGAAATTCAAGTTTTTTGCAATTGCCCCTCGGCCGATTTCCTTTCTATACTTACAACAAATCATCGATTTATGCGGATACTGTTTGCACGTATATGTGAAAGGTATCTCTTATTCTTCGGTTTTTTCACAAATAGGAAGGAGGGAATAAAATGGCTTTTGAGGGCAAAAAATTCATCCTGCTCGGAGAAAGGGACGGAATACCCGCCCCGGTTATGGAAGAAGTTTTAAAACCCCTCGGTTGTGATATCGCCTTTGCCGTGACGGAGTGCTTCGTCTGAACCGCGGCAGGGGCGATGGACCTGCAAAACCAGCAGCGCGTAAAGGACATAGCTGAAAAGTACGGACCGGAAAACGTGGTGGTCGTACTTGGAAGTTCCGACGCGGAAGG
>DGDP01000092.1:1127-8687 GCA_002385485.1 Acetomicrobium sp. UBA3949
TTAGCCGGAGCCCCGTTGGGGCTCGCCGTTTATCACATTTTCGATCCCCTATTCAAAGAAAAGGTAGACCCGACACTTTGGGAAGAGCAGCTCGGCATGATGGAAATGGTCTTGGACGTCCAAGGCCTGATCGATGCTGTTGCCGAAATGAGAAAAGAGCACAGCAAGTATGAGCTCTAGGCCTGTCGTATTGACGTAATTACGACAGCAAGTTGCGGGACTACCTAATTTTGAAGGGAAGTGTTAAGTTATGAAGCTTGAAATTGGTAAATTTGCCGTGAAAAATATCGTTTTCGGCGACAAAACCTTCTACGAAAAAGGTGTATTAACGGTCAACAAGAAAGAGGCTTTAGATGTTGTCTTCGAGGACCTTCATATCACCGAGGCCGAGCTTTATATCGTTAGGCCGGGAGACGAGGTTAGGCTCGTTCCCGTTAAGGAAGCCTACGAGATGCGTTGCAAGGTATCGGGAGGCCAATCCGTATATCCTGGCTGCACGGCGCCTGTGGAGCCGGTCGGGGCCGGAAGAACGCACGCATTAAAGGGATGCTCACTTTTAGTGGTGGGAAAACATTGGGGATCCTTTCAGGACGGCCTCATCGACATGAGCGGACCGGCACAGCGAAACACCATTTTCGGGTCCATGCCCAACCTGGTATTAGTTGGAGATACTGACGAGGAATTCGAAAGACACGAGCAACAGAAGAAAAACCGCGCCCTTCGTTGGGCAGGAATGAGGTTATCCGAATACATCGGAAAATGCGTCAAAGACTTGGAACCTGAAGAGATAGAGACGTGGGAGCTTGAGCCCGTAAACGAAAGAACTTCCGAGGTAAAAAATCTGCCATCGGTCGTCTACGTACCTCAAATCCAAACGCAGATGGAGGCCTTCGGCTACAACGCCCTGGTCTACGGCTGGGACGGCAACCGTATGCTTCCTACATATCTTCATCCCAACGAAATCCTTGACGGAGCCATAATATCTGGAAGCTTCATGCCCTGCTCGTCGAAGATTTCTACCTATGAGTGGGTAAACAATCCAATGATAAAGCGCCTAATGAGGGAACACGGAAGGACGATCAACTTCTTGGGCGTCGTGTTGTCCAACCTCAACGTAGTGATGGAAGAAAAGGTAAGGTCTGCCATGATGGTGGCAAACATCGCAAAATCTTTGGGCGCAGAGGGCGCCATAGTCGCCGAGGAAGGCTATGGAAACCCTGACGTAGACTACATCCTCACCCTCGTGGAGCTTGAAAAGGCTGGCATCAAGACCGTGGGCATGACGAACGAATGCACGGGACGCGACGGAACCTCTCAACCCCTGGTTGCCTTGGACGAAAGGGCGAACGCGCTTGTATCCACCGGAAACGTCTCAGAACTTTATGAGCTTCCTCCCATGAAGATGGTGTTAGGGGAGCTTGAATCCCTCGCCAGGGACGGACTATCCGGCGGCTGGGAAGGCTGCGTCAGGGAGGACGGATCGGTCATTATGGAAAATAACGCCTTCTTTTGCTCCGATCACATAAGCGGGTTTTCGCTGAAGACCTGCGCCGAGTTTTAGGAAATGAGGGGATGATTTTATGTTAAAGGCCGTTCATTACATAAACCAGTTCTTCGGGCAGGTGGGAGGAGAAGAAAGCGCCGACTTTGAGCCTGTATTGCAGGAAGGTCCGGTCGGCCCAGGCCTTCTTTTAAACGAAGCCATGAAGGAAGTCAAGATCACCCATACCGTAATATGCGGGGACAACTTTATGGCATCTCATCCTGAGGAAGCGGTCGCTCGAATTTTGAAGATGCTTGAGGGATTGAAATTTGACATCTTCCTAGCCGGACCTGCCTTTAATGCAGGTCGCTACGGCGTGGCCTGCGGAACGATCTGCAAGGCCGCGAAGGAAAATTTCGCCCTTCCTGTGATTACCTCCATGAACGAAGAAAACCCTGCAGTCGAGATGTTTAAAACCCATATGTACATATTCAAGGGCGGACGTAGGGCAACCTATATGAAGCAGGACGTCGAGAAGATGGCTGCCTTTGCCGATAAAATAGCGCGTGGTGATAAACTGCTTCCTGCCTCAATGGAAGGCTACTTTCCAAGAGGCATACGTCATGAAGTCTTCCTCGAGGACCTTGGTGTGGAGCCTAAATGTGCAGCCGACAGGGCATTTGAAATGCTGCTTAAAAAGCTCAAAGGCGAGCCCTACGAGACTGAACTTCCCATACCAAAGCAGGAAAGGGTACCCATAGCCCCGGCGGTGAAGGACCTTTGCAAGGTAAAGATTGCGTTAGTCACTTCCGGCGGCATCGTTCCTAAGGACAACCCCGACAGGATACAGTCCTGCTCGGCTACGAAATGGGGCGCCTACGACATTTCCAAGCTCGATCGCCTGACGGTACCGGATTTTAAGACGATTCATGCCGGCTACGACCCCGAGCAGGCCAACAAAAATCCCAACGTCGTCCTTCCCCTTGACGCTATCCGTCAGTACCAAAAAGAGGGGCGCATCGGAGAAGTTGATGACCAATATTACGTAACCGTCGGCACCGGCACCACACAAGCGGAGGCAGCCAGAATGGGCCGGGAGATAGCCCAAAAGCTCAAAGAAAGAAATGTAGGAGCCGTGGTGTTGACAGCGACTTGAGGAACCTGTACTCGTTGCGGGTCAACGATCGCAAAGGAAATCGAACGCACGGGCATTCCTGTGGTGGTAATTTGCAACCTCATCAATATTGCCAAGACTGTAGGCGTAAACCGCATCGTCCCCGGTGTTGCGGTTCCTTATCCCCTTGGAAACCCCAACCTTTCGCCGGAAGACGAATGGAAATTACGCTATCATCGCGTCGGCGTGGCTCTCGATGCTCTCGAGACTGACATTAACGAACAGACCGTTTTTCCGGTAAAGATATAATAGTTTGATACGCAAATGGGAGGCTAAAAGCCTCCCATTTGCGTATCACATTTGTCATCACAAAGGAGGCCACAGAATGATAAACGACAATCGCAAGGATAATTCGGTATATATAATCTCCATGCTAGTCGTCGCCGCGATTGTGATATGGGGGCTCCTATCACCTGAAGGCTTCGGATCGGCGGCAAACAGCCTCTTTAACTTCCTCATACAAAACTTCGGCTGGGGGTATATGCTTTCCATGACCTTTTTCGTCGTCTTTCCCATCGGATTGGCGATAAGCAAGTACGGAAAACTGAAGCTTGGCCCTGCCGATTCGAAGCCCGAATTCAACACCCTTTCATGGTTTGCAATGCTCTTTTCTGCCGGAATGGGCGTGGGGTTAGTATTCTACGGAGTTGGCGAGCCGATATTTCATTTTTTGAATCCACCCTTTGCATCTGAACCGGGTTCCGTCAAGGCAGCCACAGATGCTATGAGGATTTCCTTCTTTCACTGGGGTTTGCATCCATGGGCAGCTTATACGGTCATCGCTTTGCCATTAGCCTATTTTCAGTTTAGGAAAGATTCGCCGGGGCTAATCAGCAGCTTTTTTACACCCCTCATAGGAGAGAGGGGTGTGATGGGACCTTTCGGCAAATTAGTGGATGTCCTGGCCATTTTTGCGACGGCCGCAGGTGTGGCTACCTCGCTTGGCCTCGGCGTCCTGCAGATCAACAGCGGGTTAAAATACATATTCGGGGTGCCTCAGACCATAACTGTCCAATTTCTTATAATTGCGACGCTGTGTCTTGTTTATACAGGATCGGCCGTATCGGGATTGGAAAGGGGTATTAAGTTCATTGCCAACCTCAATCTATTTATCGCCACGCTGTTGTGTTTGTCCCTTTTCGCACTGGGGCCTACCGTCTCCATATTGGAATCCCTTCTTACGGGTATAGGGGAATATTTAGCTAATGTTGTTCCCGAAAGTTTTGCACTGGCTCCATATGGCGGAGAATTTAGGCAGTGGCTCGGAGGTTGGACGCTCTTTTACTGGGCCTGGTGGATCGCCTGGGCGCCATTTGTGGGCTCCTTTATAGCAAGGATCTCGAGGGGAAGGACTATAAGACAATTTGTCACGGGAGTGCTTGTCGTCCCAGCATTAGGTTGTTTTACCTGGTTTGCTGTATTTGGAACCTCAGCTCTTCATTTGGAGCTTAAGGGCTTGGCTAATATCGCCTCTACCGTGAGCACCGACATTTCCACGGGAGTCTTTGAAATGTACATGCACTATCCTTTGGGGATGATAATGTCCGCAGTAATGGTAATATTGATCTCTACATTTTTCATAACCTCAGCCAACTCTGCGACCTTCGTCCTGTCGATGTACTCGACTCAAGGAGACCTAAACCCGCCCAGACACAAGATGGCAATTTGGGGAGTATTACAAGCAGCACTGGCCTTTGTGCTATTGATGGGAGGAGGACTGCAGGCACTGCAAATAGCATCCATAGCTGCTGCAGCTCCCTTCGCGATTATTATGATCCTTGCCTGCTATTCTCTGGTGAAGGCCTTAAAATCCGACGAGGCAGCTTTAAGGGAGATTGGAAGCTGAGGATGTTTCTCTATTTAATATCTACGCTGATTTAAAATCAATTTCTTATGTGAAACTTTATTGATAATTCCCGAGTTTTTAGATATACTGACAAAAGGTAGAGAGAGGCGCTTCCTCAAGAAGTGCCCATCTCTCTTCTTTATGTGGAGATGTTATACGGCCTAAAGGAGGTGAAGGGCATCGGAAGATATTTTTAGACATTTACGGAATCAGCGGTAATGTGGTCAAGCGCCCGGACTGGTTGCAGGCCAGTTGACGAGGTCGGGGGAGAATCGAACCTATCGGCGGATGCCCCCGTGGCCTGGGAAGGTAGGCCAATAAGTCGTCTTACAAAACCGTGGAGCGATCTGCGGGACAAAGGAGGCGGCAATCTTCCTTGTGTTGGGAAAATAGAAAGGATGAAATGACTTTGTGCGGTATAGTCGGCTATATAGGCTATAGGGATGTTTGTAGTGTGCTTTTGGATGGTCTGAAAAGACTTGAATACAGGGGATATGATTCGGCAGGAATTGCTGTCCATAACAAAGAAGAAATAGAAATCATAAAGGAAGTTGGAAAGGTCTCTGACCTCAAGCGCATCGTCTCCAGTCGCGCTCCAAAGGGCAACATCGGTATAGGCCATACCCGTTGGGCTACACACGGTGGGGTCTCCGCGGTAAATGCCCACCCTCACTCGGACGGATATAAGCGTTTTGTCCTCGCTCATAACGGCATAATAGAGAATTACCACGAACTTAAAGAAGAGCTATCTGCCCAGGGCATTACCTTCGCTTCTCAGACGGATACAGAAGTGATAGCCCATTTGCTCTATAAAATATACGATGGCAATATGTTAAATGCCCTCACGTACCTGCAATCTAGGTTGAGAGGTTCCTATGCCTTGGCGATACTAAACAGGGATGATACCGATCACATATACTGCATGCGTAAGGGCTCACCCCTTGTGTTGGGACTGGGAGATGGCGAGGCACTTTGCGCTTCAGATATTCCGGCCATCCTTCCCTACACGAGGAAGGTTATATACATGGACGACGGGGACATTGCAGAGCTTTCGCCCCGGGGAATTAAGCTGTGGGACGAAAGGGGAATGCCCATCGAGAAAAAAAGCTTTTTTATAGAATGGGATCTATCGATGGCCGAGATGGGCGGATATCCTCACTATATGCTGAAGGAAATCCACGAGCAGGGAGGAGTTTGCAGAGCTACTATCAAAGGCAGGGTCCACAACGGAAAGGTGGACCTGTCGGGCGAACTCGCCATGGACGAAGAGACCATCAAGGGATTCAAGGCAATACACTTGGTTGCCTGCGGAACATCCTATTATGCATCGCTAATCGCTGAAAGGGTTTTCGAACGTTGGACTGATTTGGATATAAAGGTAGACATCGCCTCCGAATATCGTTACAGGGACAGCAAGATTTCTCCCGATACTCTGGTAGTCTTCGTCTCTCAATCGGGAGAAACTGCCGATACCCTTGCAGCTCAAAGAAAAGCTCGCGAATCAGGGGCGCATTCATTGGCAGTCACTAACGTTCAGGGTTCTACGCTTGCAAGAAGCTGCGATGACTTTTTGCTTCTCAAAGCCGGCCCGGAGATAGGGGTAGCGGCGACAAAGACCTTTATGGGACAGATAACTTCCCTCTACCTGCTGGCGCTGTATATAGCAAAATTCAAGGGCACCCTATCCGATCAAAAGCAAAAGGAATTGACCGACGAAATGATTCAGCTGGCTTACAAGATAGAGACTATATTGGAACGCGAGCCCTCCATCGAAGATCTGGCGTGGAGGTTTGCAGATTACAAAAACTTCCTGTTTTTGGGAAGGGGGATATCCTTCCCCGTAGCTCTCGAGGGAGCATTGAAGCTAAAGGAAATATCCTACATTCACGCCGAAGCTTATGCCGCAGGCGAGATGAAACATGGCCCAATCGCGTTAATCGATCCAAACGTGCCTGTGGTAGTCGTTGCACCCAAAGACAGCCTTTACGAGAAAACTTTGTCCAATATACAGGAGGCAAAGGCAAGGCACGCTCCTATAATTGCAGTGGGTTTCGATGGCGACGGGCGCCTGGCCAGCGACGTGGACCATGTCTTATACGTTCCATCAACTTTGGAGGAGTTTTCTCCCTTCGTGACGGTCGTGCCCTTACAGCTTTTTGCCTACCACGTGGCCAAAAAGCGCGGATGCGAAATAGACAAGCCCAGGAACTTAGCTAAGAGCGTAACGGTAGAATAAAATCATAATATGGCGCCGACAACTTCAAACTTCGGCGCCATATTTATATATTAATTTACGGTCGCAATAAAACACCTTAACAGTTCTGAAATATCCCCACGGCCGATCCTTAACCTAGCATAATAGGCGTTTTCCTCAACATTGGCAGCCAGGTGCTCCAGGGAAGAAGGATCTTTGAGTCGGGAGATGATCTCCGTCATAAATTCTGCCTCTTCTTTGCTGTTATAGCGCCTTTGCAGGACAACGCCCTTTACTCTCACCGTATCTTTGAAAGAAGTTTGAGACATACCTTTGATTTTTCCCCTCGTTATATGAGCTTTCCCTTTAAGTTTTCTTTTGGGATAGATCAATATATAAACCCTGTCCCTTCGCCCCAAAAGAAGGGAAATGGGGAAATAAAGCAAGCTGTGATGGGGCAAAAGAGAAATTGTCCCCTTGACCTTTTCGTAAACCCCGTGCTTCAAATCATATTCGGCCACTACGCCGACATACCCGCCTATCCAAGTGTAATTTTTGTTTACAGGTTGAAGAGCTTCCTCCATCTGCCTTGAAAGCTCCCTGATTAAAGTTAAGTTCAACCTCCTGCCTCGCCAGTACTGAAGGCTTGCCACCAAACCTAAAATGATCAATAAAGCAACGCCCGAGTTCACCTTGCATCACCCGCATCGAGAAAATTGCAAATTATATCGCCTAGGATAAGCAAATTTTGAGGGTCGGAGATGTCCCTTCCAAGGTCGGGTAACTCTATCCACGGTATCTTGTCATAAAGTTTCATCAAGTTCGACAACCCGCATGAATCATATAGAAAATTGCGCCTTTCA
>DGDP01000146.1:0-163 GCA_002385485.1 Acetomicrobium sp. UBA3949
GGTGATCGTTTCGTGATCTCGTTCGTAGATCAACCTTCTTTATAAGGTCCTCATCTATGCGAACCATGGTTCTCAACTTGCCTTTCTCTCCCTTTCGCCCTTTTAGCTTCCTCATTAATATATATTATACATATAAATAAACGAATGCTATCCGCGTTCTGCT
>DGDP01000146.1:352-1620 GCA_002385485.1 Acetomicrobium sp. UBA3949
GGCCATGCTATATTTATTACGTCAAACTAAATCAATTATGCATAAATGGGGAGGATGCGATGAATTTGACACAAGCATTCGTCAACTTAAGTCCCGTGATGCAGGCGCTCATCGCAACGCTTTTTACCTGGGGAGTGACGGCCCTGGGGGCTGCGGCGGTCTTTTTGACCAAAGAGGTGAGCAAAAAGCTGCTCGACAGCATGCTTGCCTTTGCCGGAGGCGTCATGATAGCGGCAAGTTACTGGTCCCTGCTTGCTCCTGCCATCGAGATGTCCGAAGGAAAGCCAATACCGTCCTGGGTTCCGCCTGCCATCGGGTTTCTGGCCGGCGGAGTATTTATGCGCATCATAGACATGATACTTCCTCACCTTCATATAGGACTTGAAAGGTCCAACGCCGAAGGGATTAAAACCTCATGGCAGCGAAGCACGCTTTTGGTGCTTGCCATAACCCTTCACAACATCCCCGAAGGCATGGCTGTGGGCGTCGCCTTCGGTGCTTTGCATTATGGGCTGCCTTCGGCTTCCTTGGCGGGTGCCGTGTCTTTGGCCATCGGCATTGGTCTTCAAAACTTTCCCGAGGGCTTTGCCGTATCCATGCCCCTGCGCCGCGAGGGCGTTTCGCCATATAAAAGCTTCATGATGGGACAACTTTCTGCCATGGTCGAGCCCATAGCAGGCGTCATCGGCGCTAAGGCCGTCATGATAGCCCAACCGATCCTTCCCTATGCACTCGCTTTTGCGGCGGGAGCCATGATATTTGTGGTCGTCGAGGAAGTCATCCCCGAAGCCCAACGTAGCGGTGAAACAAACATCACCACCATGGCCGCCATGTTAGGTTTTACCGTGATGATGATCTTGGATGTGGCGCTGGGATAAGGTAGACTAAAATTAGGGGCCTCAACCAGCGAGGCCCCACTTGAAATTTTGACAACCTTTTTTAACTATTTAACAGCCTTTATTACCGCGCTTCCAAAGGCGCCGTCGAGCAGGTCAAGATCGCTTGCGTTGATTTTGGCATCGCTTCCAAGGAGTGACTGTATCACGTCTTTCGTATATACGTGTTCCAAGAAGATCGTGATGTCTTTAAACCCGATATCGGCGAGTATTTTGTTTAAGTCATCAACTAGAAGGGAGCCGGCCATGCAGGATAGCCAAAGCTCCGTTATTTGCCTGACGCGATCCGGGACTTCTTTTAAGGTCACCACATCTGCGATCGAGAGGTAGCCGCCTCTCTTTAAAACCCTGTAAATTTCGCTGAAGACCTTT
>DGDP01000146.1:1755-2734 GCA_002385485.1 Acetomicrobium sp. UBA3949
TCATCCGGCAAAGGGATTTCTTCAATATAGCCTTTGATAAACTCCACGTTCGTGAAGCCGGCCTTTTTCTTGTTTTCATTAGCGAGGGCGAGCATGTCGTCCGTCATGTCAAGACCGTAAACTTTTCCCTTGTTTCCCACGATCTTTGCCGCCAAAAATGCGTCGATCCCGCCGCCGCTTCCCAAATCAAGCACTATATCCCCTTCCTTTAACTCGGCAAATACCAGAGGATTGGCGCATCCTTGAGAGGCCTCTAAGGCCTCCTCAGGCAGGCCGTTGAGAAACTCTTCCCCGTAGATGAGTGGTGCGTTTGCAATGGGCCCGCAGCAGGAACCCTTGCAGCAGGAAACATTTCCCTCTTTTGCGTTCTTAGCTATCTCGCCGTAAAAATGTTGTATCTGTTTTTTTATGTCTTTGTCTTCTGCCATACCTACAATCTCCTTCCTCGCTTTTAATGATTGTCATAAACACTTTGGGGTCAGATCTTTAATCTTGAATATTTAGCATTGCACGTTGGCCGTTTAATTTACGCCGTTCCAATTAATTATAATTATAAGGCCATCTATGAACATAATTCAGAGCCCTTAGGTAGTTAATTATATGTAGCAAAGATGGAGGTAATTGTTGAATTTAACGCTATCGATGCTATGAAGCTATACTATATCATACTGTCATATTGAATTTCAAAACTTAGGATCTGAACATTCCACTTATTTTGTCAAGCAGAGATCGCTGCACAAGTTTCATCTGAATCTGTTTTGTTTTCACCTCCTCCTTCAACCTTGGTGTCGTCGCCCCACCGGACGTCGCGCACCTTCACTTTATGCAACTCCAGCCACATGATGAACCCCTCCTTAAGGACCCTAAAATAGTAATCGATCACGAACATTGCACCTTGCTAAAATATCTTATAATATAAAAGAACACGAAACATAGACGAGGGTCATCTAATTTTTGTTTACCTTTGGTTTAACTGTAA
>DGDP01000146.1:2746-4438 GCA_002385485.1 Acetomicrobium sp. UBA3949
GCAACTCTAGGGCCTTTTCATCCAGATTTGACGGAAAATTTAGAAGCGCTTGCTAAGATATATGAAAGTTATGGGGAAACCAGGAAAGCAAAACGTTGTTATGCTCGAATATTGAAGATATGGGAGAAGGTTCTTGCCCCTGATTATGGATTAAAGTGCTTTCTTGCCGATATTTTAGGGATCCCTCTTTCAAAACAGCCTCCGAAGATTCTTTATAAACCACAACGACTCATTCACTTGAACGAAAATTTACTTCTGGGTATCGGTGAGAATAGGATTTGTTTTATCCATCCTGATGATCCGGGGCTTTGTATTAAGATAGACAGGCCTTGGGATGAAGGTCGATATAATACCCGCAGAAAGCGCATGAAAAGAGTGTTTATGCCTTGGTTGGCGGATTTTTCCTCCAATAGGGAAGAAGCCCGCTTCTACTGGAAGAAAGCTAGACGACTCGGTGAAATATTTTACCTTTATGCACCTAGATGCTATGGAATCGTAACTACCAATCTAGGCCCTGGTCTCGTTTTTGAGCGCATTTTTAATGATGATGGAACAAAATCGCTACGTTTGGGTTTACATTTGAAGAGGCACCCGGAAGACGCAGAGCACGTTCTTGAGCTTTTAAAAGAACTCTATCAACATCTGACGGAAACTGGACTCTTGTTTTACAGTTGGAGTTCCCCAAACTTCGTTGTTCAAAAAAGGAAAGCCGGCGACAGGATAGTGATAATTGATTGGAAGAGCGAAAGCAGACCAAACATGGATTTTCCCGCTATCCACTTGTTTCGAAGCCTTGCGCAAAGAAAAATGGAGGAAAAATTCCTGAGCTTTTTGGAAAGATACCTTGGACCAATAATAGGTCCAATACCAATAGGGTCGGATCTTGAATCTTGAATTTTAATTTAAAAGAGAAGCATTTTCATGCTGGTAAAGGCCCAATACTTGAAACTAAACCTTCACCAACGCTCAAATTGGAAACCAATCCAATACTTTTGATTTCTACACCCATGATCGTCATATGATGTTGAAACGACCAAGGATGAAGGATGATCAAAAATAATGACCCAGCTCTGGAACCTGGAACTCTGTTAAAATGACCAACGTGCAGAAGAAAATCAAGAATAAAGACCCCTTCCTGGAAGTTTAGGTTTTGTTGTCAATTTGTTTGAGGATTGTGCTAATTGTGGAATAATGAAGGCCCAAAAATCTTGCCACTTCGGCTTGGGCGTAACCATGAACACAGACTGCCTCATGAATTTTCGCATTTCGGTCCTTTTTATCTTCAATCTCAACGTCGGCAAACAGCTCCTCCAAAGTAGGACGTGTCGCCTTTCTTTGACAGACTGGATACTCATTTTCCTGCTGGTGGTTGCTCAATAGTGGCTCTAGGGATTTGAGAAAACTTTCGCTACCGAGCACAACCCTGCCCCTCAGGTCTTCCCAGGGGTTTGATTTGTTATCCTCTGCCACAAAAGCACGATACGCCTCTCTTGCCAGACCAGGCTTTTTGTCAAACTGCGACAGCAACCAACTAGTGTGTAGAAATGGGGGAGCATTCTCAATTCCCGCTGTCGCCCTATAGCTGCTCCAGGGCCAATCCTCGGGTCGTTCCACTAAACCTGCCCTCACAGGGTTTAAGACCACATAGCGCGTCAATTCAAGCAAATGACTGTCGCGTTCGACCAGTATTGA
>DGDP01000101.1:0-297 GCA_002385485.1 Acetomicrobium sp. UBA3949
GGCGTAATCCCGCTCCAGCCTTTCAAGCCACGTATGTGCTCCCCTCCCAAGCGGGCCCAGGTTTATTATGGGCATGTTAAGCTTTTCCATCAGATCAAAGGGAAGGTCGTATATAACGCCCCAACCGGGGGTGTTTTCCTTCAAGGTTTGCCTTTCGCCCTCATCTATTTCGCAACCTATATAGCTTAAATCACACAAGCCCCCAAAGGCGGGACACTCCATCAAAAGCCTGCCAAAGACGTTTTCGGCGTAAGAGACCGTAGCCTCGACAGCACGATTAAAGCGCAGTTCCACCTC
>DGDP01000101.1:488-6343 GCA_002385485.1 Acetomicrobium sp. UBA3949
CGCCAGGACATCTCCCATTCAAGTAAGGCAATGCCTTGCTCCCTTAAGTCCTTGCCTGATGATTTAAGCTTTAAGGCCATCTCGCGTTCTGCCCTTTCAAAGTCGCCGGTGTAGTTATGGGCCGCCTGACGGCGAAGCTCCGCAAAGTCAAATATCGAAACGTCCCCTCTTTCCCGTGCCGCTCCAGCGTAGCCAAAATTCTTCATTTCCATATAGGAAGCGTCGATGTAGTCTAAGGCCTTTTTTACTCCCCTGCCGGCAGCCTCCTTAAACATTCCAAGCACGTCGCGGGGCGTTCGAGCAACGGTAAAGACGTTGTAGTAGGCCATGTTCAGGTGGGGAATGGAAACCGAATAAACTTCCTTTTGCCTGCATTCGCGGTTGAGCACAAAGGGCGGCAATGTGACGCTTGGACCAAGGACGTCTCGAAGTTCGGGACGCGCTTCAATCTCCAGGTCGATGAAGCTCTGTAAAAGCGACGCGCTAAGTCCGCCGAAATAGCTTCCGCCGTGGGCTTCTTTTCCTATGACGTAGGTCATTACCAAAGCCTTTCCCATGGTGCTTAAAAAATATCCGGGCCCGGGCGCACCGGGAAGGCCGGCATCCGTCGGCTCTGTGTTTACGGCGCCGATAAAGTTCAAACCTTCCCGCTCGGCCAAATCCGCCAAAAGGGGCAAGGCCGATATCATCCCCTGGCTTGATCCCTCCTCGTCAAAGACCAGGGCAACGACGACGTTAACGCCAAAAAGCGAGGGGTCTCGGGCAAATTCTTTGATCAAATCAAGCTCCAGGGCCACACCGCACTTCATGTCCATGACGCCGCGGCCAAAGATCCAGTTGCCGCTTTCAAGGTCGGCCCTTGCCTGCCCGTCCATGGGTCGGCTCGCCATAGCTTGCGTCAAGGCCTCAGGGTTAAAAGCCTTGTCCGCCAAGTTTCCGTACACCTCAGCCCCTACCACGTCAAAATGTCCGATAAAAAGAACGGTGTCGGGCACATTCAAGGAAGAGCGAACCAAGGCAACGACCGAATGGCGATGGCCGTCAGGGCCGGGTACCAAATTTAAATGGCCTGGATGTTCCATGAAGTAGCGTTCTTTATTCAGGCCGTCATATATGTACCTTGCTATCTCGACTTCACCATCGGAACCCGTGACGCTCGGAATACGAACAAGCTCGATCAGCTCTTTATATATGCGATCCTCCACAGACATTGATGTAATATCCCCTTTGCATGTAAAGTCCGCCTCCCTATAGTTATTAGAAAGGATGATATATATTTTATCCTTAATTCTCAATTATTCCTCATAAAATAACTTAAAATCAGGATCAATCTCTCCGGCATTCATATACCTAGCACGGTAGTCTCTTAAAAGTGAAAGGAATTTTGGTGCCAATAACAAAATAGCGAAAAGGTTTATGAAAATTGGAATTCCCATGGACACATCAATAAACATCCATACCTTATATGTTGGAAGGCCATAAATGTATGCATATAACACCAATAGAAAACCAGGAAGAGGGTAGATGATCTTGTTAGCCTTTAGTATTGTTTTTAAATGGCTAGTTTTTGGCCCAACAATATAGGTAAAAAGCGTTTCGAATTGTGCGAAAAGACCCGTTGCGGTAGTGAGCCCAAACAGGAATATGCCCACAACTAAAAGAGCTGCTCCCAGCTGTCCAAATCCAGTAGAGAAGGCACTTAACGTTAATGTGGCACCATCTAATCCAGAACTCCAAGTTCCTGAATTTATAATCATGAAAGCCGTGATAGTGCATATTATCAACGTGTCTGTAAAAACCTCGAATATGCCCATAATGCCTTGCTTAACTGGATGGTTCACTTTTGCTGTAGCGTGGATCATTGGTGAGGATCCCCAACCTGCCTCGTTACTATATACAGCCCTGGCCATTCCAACCTGTATCATCTTAGAAAAAGCAGCCCCAGTAAATCCTCCAATTGCTGCGGTTCCTGTAAATGCGCTTGAGAAAATAAGCTTGATGGTTTCGGGAATCATTGCAACATTTCTAAAAATAACTATTAACCCTCCGCCAATATAAAAAAGACACATAAACGGAACAATTAGCGAAGCTATTTTTCCCAAACCTTTAATGCCACCCCAGATATTAGCATAAAGAAGTAAAAGGAAAACGAAGCTTACTATAAGTATATTTACATTGAAAGTTCCAGCTATAGCCTCAGATACTGTGTAATTCTGAATATTAAAAATATATCCTATAAAGAATCCAACGAGGAAGAGAAAGCATAATATTCTAGCAAAGGTGTTCCATCCTTTTTCTTTCCCTATTCCGCGGCTTATGTAGTATGTAGGTCCTCCGTAAGTCAAATCTTCCCCGATATGAGTCCTATAATAAAGAGCGAGACTAACTTCCACCATCTTTATAGCCTGACCAAAAATTCCCGCCATCCACATCCAAAAAACAGCACCAGGCCCGCCCACGGCTACAGCTGTAGCTACACCGCCGATGTTCCCAACTCCAACTGTCGATCCTATGGCAACACTTACAGCCTGGAAGGGGGTCAATGTTCCTAATCCCTCCTCTTTTTCTTTGGAGAAAATTCGACCAATGGTGTTTCCCATCACATATCCAAAATGTCTGAACTGAAAGAATCCCGAGATCACTGTAAAGAAAATTCCAGTTCCGAGGATTAAAATAATTAGTGGCGTCCCCCCACATCCAATCGACAAGTGTTTCTACAAAACTTAATAACCACATGTCTTTATCTCCTCCTCAAACATAAAAAATTAACGCAAAAGATCTCAAATTTTCGCTATATTACCATTGCCTGAGCAAAGGCCTAGTAAGACATGTAGGGCCTCCTGTGCCGCAAAGGGAAATATTTTCACCGGGGTATTCATAAACTTTAGCACCATAGCGCCTCAATTTAGAGGAAACGGTTGCATTTCCTTCAAGAAGTACACAAATTCGTGGAGCTAACGTTAAAACATTACATCCGAGGATCTTATACTCCTCCTCCGGGACTTCAATAAGCGAATAGCCCCGTTCAAGCAAGTATTGACGCAATCGCACCGGCATTAGTGGCGAATATACGACAGCCAAATCCTTGTCTATAAGGCTAACTATCGACATTAGATGGAGGCATTCCTCTGGGCCTCTGTCGTGCGGCAAATCAAAGATTATGTGGTTTTCAACGAAAGCGGTAAAGGAGAAAAATTGCCGGATGCCCTCTTCATTAGTGCGATATCTCCTTCCTAGGGCTACTGTATTCTCGTCCAGCCACAGCACGTCGCCACCTTCCATCTTTCCCTGTTCAGCTATCGCACCAAAAATCGGAATGTCAAGGCTTTCTAAATAAGCCTGCATAGCCGCGGGCTCTTTTCTACGCAAGGCTTTGCTCATATTCATTAGAATCGCGCCATTCTTGGTAATCTGCACGGGGTCGTGAGTATAAATAGAATCCAATCCCGTTTCTTCGTTTGAGGGAAGGTAAAAGATATCGTCAACAAAGCGTCTCAGTATTGACTCAAAGTATCCATATTCCTCCAACGCCTTGTCAAAGCTGGGACAGCCAAGATAACCGAAACGTTTCCACTCTGCATTGAGATGTTCCTGCGAAAGAAAAGCATCGCGAGGATGTTTTAGGAGCACCGATCGAAGCGGTGCGATCATGGATTGACAACCAAATGACACCATGACAATCTATCTCCTTTTAATTAATACTGCCTGAGAAGGGGGCGTGTGAGGCAAGTGGGTCCGCCGCCGCCTTTCCAACATATCTCCGTGCCCGGAAATTCCAAAACTTCTAGGCCCGCCTTTCTCATTCGATCCCTCGTGATGGGATTGCCCTTGATCATGAGAACCAATCCCGGCTCTAATGCAAGGACATTACAGGCCATGGTGTCATATTCTTCATCGGGAACTTCGATCAAGGTAAAACCCCGACGGATCAGTTCCTTGCGGAAAGTAACAGGCATTTGTTTCGAATAGACAACGGCCTTCCTGTGATCTACGGGGCTTATGAAGGACATTAAATGGAGACATTCCGCCGGGCCATTCCAATGGGGAATCGGATAATCTAAAACGGTAAATTTTCCTTGGGCAAACTGTTTAAGCTGCAAGATCCCTTCGGTATTTGTCCTATAACTGATCCCAACAGCAAGGGTTTCCGGGTCAAGCCAGGCCATGTCGCCACCTTCCATTGTGCCCTCTCCCTGAATCCACCCAAGAATCGGAAGGCCAATTTCATCGAAAAATCTGCCTGCGGCAGCCGCTTCACCGGAACGCTGCGGTTTTCCCATGTTGAAAAGAATGGCTCCGTCATCGGTAATCATGCAACTATCCCTTGCGTATATGGAATCAGGGCCGGTAGCCTCGTCGGCAGGGAGAGTAAATACCTCTTTAACATGGCTTTTGATTATCTCAAAAAAACAAGCGTATTCTTCGATAGCTCTGGAGAAGTCAATAGGCCCCGTATATCCAAGGTCTTTCCAATTGGCATCCAGCGTTGCTTGATCGTGGTATGCCTCTTGGGGCTTTTTTACAAGTACCTTTTCAAGCTTTCCAACTTCAGACTGTGCTCCCCATGATCTCACAAAAATTCCTCCTTTTTTAGTGATAGCATTATTGTTTATAATCACATATACATGATAAATTGGATCTGTGCCATGACACATGTAACGTAATGCTTAAAAATATGTTATATTTATGTAGAAGCATCAGCTGAATATAAATATATGTTAATGAATTGGAGGAAAAATATGACAAACGTTAAGAAAAAAGTAATCATTGACGAAATTGACAAGAAAATACTAGATGAATTGCAACAGAACGGAAGAATTTCTTTTAGAGAATTGGCAAAAAGGGTAGGGCTCTCAGCGCCATCCGTGATCGAGAGAGTGAGAAGACTGGAGGATGCAGAGGTAATAATGGGATACGGCGCCTTTGTTGATCATAAAAAAGTCGGTTATCCGATAAAGGCGCTTGCATATATGTATACCAGTTTCAATAACCCGGATTTGCGTATATTAGGAGAGATAAGCGCAATACCCGAAGTATTACGTTATTGGAGCATAACCGGTGAAAACGATTATTGCATCGAGATTATTGCCAGATCTATCGAGGATCTTGGTCGCATTTTGACTGATCTCGCAAAACTTGGCAAACTCTCAACTTGCGTAGCCCTTAACTGGGAAGATAAAAGAATCATTCCAGTAAATATCAATGACTTGGACTAGGGCTAACGTGAAAACAACACCATAAATTTTTGTAAATTTTCAGAGCCACCGTGGGACCTAAAATATGGTACTTACGTTAATCCATCTTTACATAGGCAGACTGCCCACTTTTTAACGGGTATTCAGCATGCAAACTCCGCCGTAACGTGTATTTATCTGCTACTGTTTTGTTGTGAGCTGTCTCAGCCTGAAGGGGTGCAAAATTCCATCTACCTCCAATAAATTTATAGAATCAAGGAAATGCCATCAACTTTTCGTATATTGCTCAGCTGTCCATTTATTGTCAATGTACTATGGTTGACATATGACGATGGAACGCTTTACATACCTCATATGATCAGATACCATGAAATTACAAAATTTAAGGAGGTAGGGAATTATGCAAGAAGTCCAGTTTGACCCCAAGGTATTGGAGGCAGCTTTTGAGGAAGCCAGGAGGATTTACAAAGAAAGAGGTTTCCAACGCAGGATGGGATTTGGAAAGAAATTGGCGATCATCAATGTGGACTTGGCGAACGCATGGACGAGGCCGGGACATCCTTTCTCCTGCGATGCCGATTCTGCGGTAGAGGCAACAGCCAGGTTGCTCGATGCAGCTCGCGCTTGCAAACAGAAAATACTGATTTGGTTCTCCTGCAC
>DGDP01000073.1:0-576 GCA_002385485.1 Acetomicrobium sp. UBA3949
GTGTTATGTCCGCCGCAAAAATGTCGCCGGCGTATCAAGAGAAAAAGCGATGTGCTCAGAAAAAGTTATATGGGACCTAGCTTCCGGATTACCCGATAAAAGTCTGATTGCAACACGTTTTTTGTCCAAGATATTGAAAGACCTGTCGTTGAATGTAGGTAAAGATTTGATTTTGCCGGCGCCTTTGGCCGGAGTTCCAGAACTTAGAAGGGCACTGGTTAAGCATGCCGCTTTAAGGGGGATTCCCGCACGATCCGATGAAGTGCTGGTTACTGCCGGCGGATTAGAGGCACTTGCCATTTTGATCGCAGCGATTAAAGAACAGGGCGTAAGAAACATATTTGTCGAAGAACTAACCTACTCTCCTGTCGTAGAGTTGGCCACGAAGAATAAAATGCAAGTTTGTTGCATATCTTTGAACGACCCGGCTTACAGTTTAAAAGATGCCTCCAAGGGTGATGTCCTTTATCTGATACCAAGTTTCCACAATCCTACGGGGAGCACGCTTTCTTTAGAGGCGCGAAGTTCGATATTGGAAATCGCAAGAAGGAAGTCGCTTTTGATAATAGAAGATGA
>DGDP01000073.1:749-6722 GCA_002385485.1 Acetomicrobium sp. UBA3949
AGGTACGGCAAGGAGAGCGTGCCCGCTTTGAAGGCCATGGAAAATGCCGAAAAGATAGCATATTTGGGATCCTTCAGCCAAGTGCTTTTCCCGGGTTTCAGAATGAGCTACCTCCTTTTGCCTGAAAATTTAATGAAAAGTTGTCTCGACATAAAAAGGATTTTTTACGGCTCTGTATCATCTTTGGTCCAATATTTCGTGCTTACATTTCTTGAAGAGGGGGGGTTGTATGAAACGTTGGAATTTGTTCGAAATCAAATCTCCATGCGAATGAGATCGTTGTGCGAGGGCTTTGGGAAAATGCTGCCTCAAGCCTGTTTCGAGATGCCCTTAGGGGGTATTTACCTGTGGCTTAATTTACCAAGTCTTAAAGGCAGCAAAGCGGCACTCAAGGCGGCGGCCCAAGGAATTTCAGTTGTCCCCGGAGTGGCGTTTTCGGTTAAAGGAGAGGATGTAGAAGCAGTCAGGCTTTCTGTCAGCTCTTTAAGGCTGTCGGATATTTCCTTTGTCCTCTCTCTTCTCTGTAGATCTTGGAATGACGAGCTTCTTCCACAGCATTAAGGCAAGGGTGCTGCATGAAATTCCGCCCAATAATCCTATCAAAATTAGATCGCTTCTGCCGGAACCATATAAAAAGGTGCTTATGCCAGCCACGGCATAACCGATAAAGAACGTTGCAGCTATAGATAAAATTAAGATTATTTGCCTCATATTCAGCTCTCCTTATTCAAATAAAGGGTTGTGTACACTTCAAAAGTCTGATACAATACGGTAAATCTCGGATTTTGGTTGCATTATACAATAAAGGGCAGTAAATATGTTCGTTTCTATCTAGTTTATCGTATAATGCAATCTTATATACATTGGATTCAAAATGGGAGGAATTAACTATGCTGAGAGAAGAAAAACTTTATACCACATCATCGGATTATGTGTATGACGAATTGCTTCATAAGATATTGATGAGACAGCTGAAGCCGGGAGAGCGCCTAGCAGAGGTTAATCTCGCCGTGGCCTTAGGCGTGAGCAGAACTCCTGTAAGAGAGGCTCTGCGCAGATTGGCAAGCCAAGGCTTGTTGGAAATAATTCCGAACGTTGGTGCCCGATTGGTATCGCCATCTCAAAAGGATGTCGAGGATACCTTTAAAGTGCGTAGTGTTTTGGAAACAACGGCAATGAGGCTTGCTCTGCAGAATATGGATGACGCAAACCTGGAAGATCTGGAAGAGGTAGTTGCACAAGAAGAAAAGGCGATCCGGAGGGGCGAGTTTGAAGAATATCTTGCAGTAAATGAAGACTTTCATCGCATAATAGCTCATCTAAGCGGCAATGAAGTTTTAGAAAGTTTTATAAAGAACTGCATAGCACGAATTAGCATATATACTGCCATAATCGATTCCCCAATCCACGAGATCCTCGAGTCCAGCCTTTCCGAGCACAAGAAGATACTGGAAGCGATCAGGGAAAGGGATGTATCTAAGGCCGAAAATAGCATGGAGGAACATATGATCAATACGTCAAATTTCTTATTTTCATATGGGAAAAAGATGGTTTAATTTCATATAACGGGAAGGAGATAATAAATACATGATGAATGTGCCGGCCTTTGATTTAAAAAGAAATTATGAATTTTTCAAGGACGAACTGAAAGAAGCTGTTAACAGAGTATTGGAATCGCAAAGGTTTATATTGGGAGAAGAGGTTGAGGGTTTTGAAAGAGGAGTTGCCTCTTATTTGGGCGTAAGCAATGCCCTGGGATGTGCTTCCGGTACCGATGCCCTGTTGCTTTCTCTTATGGCTTTGGGCATAGGAGAGGGCGATGAGGTTATTACTACCCCTTATACTTTTTTTGCAACTGCCAGTGTGGTCTCTAGGCTTGGGGCCAGGCCCGTCTTTGTCGATATCGATCCTGTAACCTACAACATAGATATCGATAAAATACACGATCATTTTACGCCTAAGACGAAAGCGGTTATAGTGGTTCATTTGTTTGGTCATATGGCTCGTGTCGAGAAAATTGAGGGTCTTTTACGCGATAAAGGTATTTATTTAATAGAAGATTGCGCGCAATCCTTTGGAGCATGGCGTAAGATAGACGACGATATCAGGTATTGTGGGACCATTGGGACCCTTGGTTGTTTTTCCTTTTATCCTACGAAAAACCTGGGCGGATATGGAGATGGCGGTTTGGTAACTACCAATGATGATTACCTTGCAGACAGGATTAGAAAGTTAAGAGTTCATGGTTTATGCGGTGAATATGTTCACGAGGAATTGGGCATGAATAGTCGTTTAGACGCAATTCAAGCCGCTATTTTAAGATGCAGGTTGCCTCATGTTGACGAGTGGAATAAACAACGCAGGATCATAGCGGAGCGATATCGAATATTGTTCGATACATATGGCATTTCAGAGTTCGTTAAAAGTCCTCATGAAGACACTGACGGGTATCACGTATTTCATCAATATGTAGTCAGATGCGACAATAGAGACGAGTTGATGAAATATCTCGCAGAAAATGGGGTTGGGACAAGGGTATATTATCCTTTGCCTTTGCATTTACAGCCGGCATTCATCTCTCTGGGGTACAAAATGGGAGATTTTCCCGAAGCCGAAGCGTTGAGCAAAAACAGTTTATCTTTACCGATGTATCCGGAATTATTGCCTGAGGAGCAAGAATACGTTGTAGAGACGATGGCTAAATTTTACAGGAGTAATTAGCGAGGTGTGGTATATGAAATCTACCCTTATAATATGGGAGGGGAAACTGGTTCGCGGAGGAGGTGAACGATAATGTATTTCCCGATGTTTTTTGATCCAACTTTTATATTTTTGATACCTGCGCTTCTTTTGGCGATATGGGCACAAGTAAAAGTACAGGGTACCTTCAAACAATTTTCGAAGGTATATTCCCGAAAGGGGGCAAGGGCCTACGAAGCCGCGAGAGCGCTATTGGATCGTTTCGGGCTTTCGAACGTTCCTATAGAGAGAATATCTGGATCGCTAACCGATCATTACGATCCTAGGACTAAGGTGTTGCGTTTATCTGAGAGCGTTTACTCAAGTCCAAGCATTGCAGCGATAGGAGTGGCAGCTCACGAGGTGGGGCATGCAATACAGGACGCCAATGCTTACAAACCATTGAAAGTTCGAAATGCGATAGTCCCGGTGGCGAATTTGGGTACAGGTTTAGCATTTCCACTCTTTTTCATAGGGTTGCTTTTTAGAGCACCCGTATTGATGGATATAGGTATTCTGTTTTTCGTCGCTGTGATTATATTTCATCTTGTCACCCTGCCTGTTGAGTTCGATGCCAGCGCGAGGGCCTTGCGCTACCTAACCGATACAGGGTTGTTGGCGCAAGACGAAGTTGGCGGTGCACGAGCTGTTTTAAATGCGGCTGCTTTGACCTATGTGGCTGCTACTGTAATGGCGATGGCTCAGCTTTTGCGTTTGTTGGCTTTTAGGAACATGGTGGACAGAAGGTAAATCTCCTTTTCTCGGGCTTATCGCTATTAATTTGTGATAATATAAGGGGTGGTTTGCCACCCCTTATATTATCCGACGCGGAGGATCTGGTCATGCCGATTTTATTGTTATTTTTAGTTTTATTGTTCGTAGCTCCCTGGGCTTTTGGGTTATTGTTGGTTTTTTTCCTCATATTTCTATTGGTATTTATTCCTCTGGGTTTTGCCGCTCAATCTTTTATATGGTTAATCGTGGGCCCGGGACAGTTGTTGCGTATATTGTTTAACAAAAAAGTCAGGCGAAACCATGCCCTGGAACACGCTACTGTCAACGTCATTGAAGAGAATTATGGTCCAACCAACATTGCGGGGATGGCTTATGAGAACGGATTTACCTTGAAAGGCGTTATGGATCCTCATTTAGTGTTGGCAGCAGCGAGGGAAGGGTTGTACAGGATGAGCCGTGGCGAGAGAAAATTGGCCGTGCATCCAAGGTGCGGGACAACTATCGTCGTGACGAACACAGTGGCTGCTGCCGTATTTGTTGGATTTCTTTTCCTTACCGGGCATTTAAGTTTGTTTTCGATATTGTTGGCAATACTTTGTGCCCATGCATTTGGTGCTTTTTTTAGCAAAATTGCACAATATTATATCACAACAAGTCAAGACGTCAGTGGCATGATGATAGATGGGATAGAGGTTCGGTCAAATCCGGTGAATTTTTTGGGGATGAAATTTATGATGCCTTCGGAGCTGTTTATTTCAACGAGACAGCCGGAAGATGGCTTAAGCGTTGAGGTGGTGGATTAGTGAAAGGTGTTGAGGCGGCCTTAGCGATATGGGAGGAAACTCGTAAAGGCTTGTTTCTCTCTCAAGTTCTGAGACGATTTGGCGAAGATTTGCCCGAAGGTGAACGCAAGTTGGCTTCTACACTGGTTTATTGTGCAATGCGCCGCTACAATCTTTGGGTAGAGATACTAAAATCCTTTTTGAGAAGGCCCTTTGAGACGTTGCAGGCTGAAACTCGTGATATCTTAATCTTGGGTTGTGCCGGTTTGTTGGAGATTAAACATTTCGTTCCGCAGTCATTGGTAAATGCCTTTGTGGAGGCGACTAAAAAGAAGAATCCGGCCGATGCCGCACTTGTCAACGCCGTCCTTCGCAAGATTGCATCCGATGGCAGAGAGAAGCTGGAGGAGTTGAAAAATAGCCCAAACCAAATAAATCAGGCTTTATTCTGGGGTTTACCGCAATGGATAGCTAAGCGATGGATGGAGAGTTGGGGGCAGGATCTGGCCAAGAAGCTATTTATATCACAGCTGATAAAACCCTATCTCTCTTTTAGGCTGTCTCCTCGGGCTGATCCTGGGGAAATAGGCGAGAAGTTTTTTGAAGAGGGTGTGAAAAGCTGGAAGTCTCCATATTTTAACTATGTACTCAGAAGCAATTCCTTTGGACATCCTCCTTCGATGCTAGGCTACAACGAGGGCCTGTGGACGCCTCAAACTGAATCGTCAATTTTTGTTTCCGATAAAGTTTTGTCTCTGTCTTCGTCGCTGGGGAAAAGGAAGATATTGGACATGTGTGCCGGACGGGGCATAAAAGCCGGACATATTTTGGAAAGAGCGCAAGACGTGATAATCGAAGCCTGGGATCTTTCAAAAAACAGAGTAAATGCGGGACGCAGAGAGCTTCGGAGGTTGGGCGTGCAGGAGAGATCCATATGGAAGGCTGGAGATTCTCTCAAATTAGCGCCTGAAGAGGTACCCGGAATAGTGTTGTTGGATGCTCCTTGCTCCGGAAGCGGGACTTGGGGCAGGCATCCGGAAGGCAAGTGGAGGCTTTCTCCTGGAAAGTTATCGTCATATTCGGATCTTCAAAGGGATTTGTTGGAACGTGCTATCGGCATGGTAACTACCGGGGGAATTGTCGTTTACAGCACCTGTAGCGTCTTTAGAGAAGAAAACGAAAGGGTAATAGGAGAGGCCCTTTGTTCTAACCCCGATATCATAGAAATAGAGATAGAGGGAGGAGGGTTCCCTTTGCAGAGGGGTCGGCCCTTTGGTTATTACTTGTTGCCCAGTAGTCCTTGGGTGGATGGTTTCTTTTTATGTATTTTAATGAAACGCTGAGGGGGGAAAGAAATGAGGCGATGGATTAGCCTCTCTTTACTGATTGTCTTATTGGTATTAGTCTGTAGTGGTTTAACCATGCTATATTTTGTCTTCTTCGGTGGAAGCAGCGTTACAATGCCTGATTTAGTAGGTAAAAGTGTCATCGTGGCAATGGAAAATCTACAGCAATTGGGGCTGTTGCCCAAGGTTGAGGAAGTCGGTTCCTATCAAATGCCTGGAGTGGTCTTGGGGCAATTACCCGAAGCAGGAGATAAAGTGAAACGCGGAAGAGTTGTTATATTGCGAGTGAGTAGCGGTGGCGAGCGTTATGCACTTCCTGATGTCAGGGGAATGCAGTATGAAAGTGCATTGAGTAAGCTAGAAGAATCGGG
>DGDP01000073.1:6971-7695 GCA_002385485.1 Acetomicrobium sp. UBA3949
CCTGCAGCTCCTGCCAGGGTGCCGCCAAAAACCCGTGTCAATGTATTAGTCAGCCTTGGCCCTAACGTTGGCGACAATAACGTTTTTCCCTTGCCCAACGTTACGGGAATGAACGTTGATGAGGCCAAAAAAGTGTTGAGTGAAGTGGGCTTATTTGCAAAAAATATAGAATATATAGATACAATTTCGACTCAACGGGGAGTTGTAATGTCGACCAAGCCTAGAGACGGAACGCAAGTGGCGAGGGGGAGCCAAGTCACTTTGATAGTATCTAGCGGGAAAGCTCCTCAAAAACAACCTTCTCAGGAGGTAGTCAGAGTTCCCGGAGCTGCGGTTTCTCAAGATGTCGTTGCTTCACCTCCTAAACCTGCAGCCAAGGAACCGGCAAAACCTGAAGGCGAAAGAACACAACAAGAGGGGGTAAAAACTGAGAAACCTCAACCTAAGCCTGCAGATGTTTCCGGACAAAAAGTAGCCGATGAGCAGCAAGTGGAGACGAAACAGGCCAAAGTTAGATATCCCGTTCCTCCTTTATCGCGACCTTTGGAGTTAGTCATTAAGGCTACCGATAAAAGAGGGGAACGCACCATTTTGAGCAAAGAGGTAAAAGGTAACGAATATATAACGCTCGACATACCGTACACGGAACAGTTGGTCGTAACTATATATCTAGGAGGAGAGTTTGTCTGGGAGGAGAGGTATTTTTGAGAAAAGTTATTTTAGC
>DGDP01000073.1:7888-10782 GCA_002385485.1 Acetomicrobium sp. UBA3949
AAGGGCAGTGCGACTGGTTACATATTGATGTGATGGATGGTCATTTTGTGCCAAATTTGGCCTACGGGCCAAATTTGGTGGCTGCACTTAGAAGTGATGAAAACATTTCTCTTCCTATCGATGTGCATCTTATGGTCGAACCGCCTGAGTGTTTTATAGATTTATTTCTTCCCCTAGGTATCGACTGCCTGACAATACAGATAGAGGCAACCCCTCACGCTCATAGAGTTTTACAACGCATAAGAGACAGCGGTGTAAAATGTGGCATTGCCCTTAATCCCGGAACACCTGTGGAGTGGGTTGCTCCGCTCCTTCCTTTCCTGGACATGGTTTTGGTTATGTCAGTAAATCCGGGGTTTGGAGGTCAAAAGTTCATTCCGCAGGTTTTGGAAAAGGTGGGATGGCTCTACAGAGAACGGGCAGTTAAAAATTTTAACTTTTTAATAGAGATGGATGGAGGATTAGGACTAGAAAACGTACAAACCGCAGTGCGCTACGGTTGTGATGTGATTGTAGCCGGGAACGCCGTATTTGGCCATAGCGATCCTGCCTTTGCTTTAAAAACCATGCGGGATAGGATAATGGAGGTGTTCCAATAGGTGGCGAAGGATAAAGATCTTAAGGGTAAAAATCTCTCGGAATTAGGCGATATTCTTCGACGCACGCGAGAGGAAAGGGGGTTATCTTTGGAAGATGTAGCCAAAGATACCAAAATTCCCCGCAGTCATCTGTTAGCCATTGAAAGCGGCGAAATGGATCGATTGCCAGGAAGGATATTTGCCCGTTTCTTTATTAAGGAATATTTGAGCTACCTCGGACTTTCGGAGTTGTGGTCTCAATATGATTCGTTTCTTCCAATGGACGAGCAGGTCGAAATATCATCTGTTCTGGGTACTTATACCCCCCCGCCCAAAGGGTTCAGGGCAACCTCAAGGTGGTGGATATATGCTGTCTTGATCTTGCTTTTGGGGGCAAGCGGGAGTTTGCTCTATCTTCGCAGAGAGCATGTTATAGACATAATTAAACAGCCGAGAAATGTCGTATCAGTGGAGACGGAAGTTGGCACAGACGCCTCGCCGGAGGATATCCTAGCTGCAATAAACGGCTTTGAAGATGATCAAGAACAATCCATTATTGTTGAAAGACCCGATGAAGATGTTTCTTTACAAGTTACCTTACCGCACGTCGAGGACGGTGAAGCGATGAAAGCAAAAGAAGAAGAGGAAGCTGCAAAGGAAAGCCCTAAGATATTGGAGATCAAAGCTTCCAGAGGAAGGTGTTGGGTGCGAGTTTCAAGGGGAGATAAAAAAATATACGAAGGAATTATTCAGCTTAACGAGACGAAGGCCTTTGAAACTACTGGTGAACCTATCAAGGTGCGTTTTGGCAACGTGGCTGCAGTGGATGTAACGTGGATGGGAACAAAGGCGGAGATGCCCAGAGGTTCCGTAGTCACAGTCCTTTATCAGGCAGATGGGAAGGTCGTGAAGGCGGATTAATGAAAGAAAGAGTTTTCATAGTAAGTTTAGGGTGTGCAAAAAATCAGGTAGATAGTGAAAGGCTTGCCGGGGCTATAACTTCAAAGGGATTTGAGTTTGCGGAAGATTTAGAGTCGGCCGACATCGTACTAGTGAACACCTGCGCCTTTATAGAGCCCGCCGTGAAGGAGAGCATCGATGTCATCCTGCATCTGGAAGAGCTTAAAGGTTTGGGAAAGGTTAAAAAAATTGGCGTTTTAGGCTGTCTCTTGAACCGGTATGGGGACGACTTAAAAAGGGAGTTTCCAACTGTAGATATATGGGCAAGGTCGGAAGAATGGGGACCCGTTTTGAGCTGTCTCGGCGTGGATGACACAAGCCTTTCGCCTTGTTTGCGAGGTTCTATACCGGAGACGACAACGTGGAGCAGGTATCTAAAAATAACGGAAGGATGCAATAATTGTTGCAGCTATTGCACTATACCCACAATTAGAGGTCAACTAAGAAGCAGGCCTATTGATGAAATTTTAGAAGAAGCGGAAAATCTCGTATTGCAGGGGGCAAAGGAAATTTGCCTAGTGGGACAAGATTTGACTGCCTATGGGATGGATTGGGACGGTTCCACTCATTTAGTTGAGTTGCTTGATTTGTTGGAAGAACATGTGTCCGACGATATGTGGATTAGGCTTTTATATCTCCATCCGATGCGTGTTAACGAAGAATTTTTAGAACGCATTGCCAGCTATAAAAAGGTCCTAAGATACCTTGACATTCCAATCCAACATGTCGATGATGAGATCCTTTCGTGTATGAATAGACATGTGACCGAATCGGATTTACGAAGGATATTTTCCTACGCAAGAAAAATAGATCCGGATTTTGCCTTGAGGACTACTATAATTGTAGGTTTTCCGGGAGAAGATAATTTTAAATTTAAAAAAGTGCTGCGCTTTCTCGAGGATATGGAGATAGATAGAGTTGGAGCCTTTTTGTATTCGCCGGAAGAGGGCACCAAGGCAGCCGGCATAAAGAAACAAGTTTCTGACGAGGTCAAAAGGAAAAGGTTAGACATATTGATGGAATTGCAGGCAGATATATCATTGAGCCGACAGGAACGCTTTTTAGGTCGCAAGCTAAAGGTCATCGTAGAAGAAAAAAACTACGAGGATTGTGTATTGGGAAGGTCCTTTAGAGAAGCTCCGGAGGTTGATGGCGTTATTGCAATAAAGGGAGTGAAGGATGTTCCTTGTGGGGACTTTGTAAATGTGAGAATTAATGCAGTTACAGAGCACGATATGGAAGCCGAGGTAGTTGTCGATGAAGGGTAATTTTTTTGAAGAAGCTGCTGTTTTGTGGGGAGTAGGTAGAGTATCGTCGATGCCGGGCACTCTAGCATCATGCGTGGCCGCAGCTCTT
>DGDP01000110.1 GCA_002385485.1 Acetomicrobium sp. UBA3949
AGATGTGTATAAGAGACAGCTATATAATCGTAGAAGAGACACGAAGGCCCCTGAGCAAGTTGTTGCCCGAGCAAGAGAGGTTCCTTCGCGAAGTGGAAGTTCCCAAAGACAAGCTTTCCCGCCCGAGAAGGAAGCCCATCCCCTCGGTAAAACCAAAGGACGAAGGCTATCTAAGCGATATCGACACCTGGGTTCAATGCCCTGCTCTCTACGCTTACAGAAGCATTCTAAAGCTCTTTCAACCGAAAGAAGCAGGGCTGGACGCTCAAAAGTGCGGTAATATGCTTCACCTCCTCTGGTCGAAGGCATGGAAAATGAGAAGTTCTGAAAAGGGGCTTTCCCTTGAAGCTTGTGTGGAGCAACTGTGGGAAGATGTGGTGGAATCGACCTATCCCCTTCTTAACCACATCAGGAAGCTCCATCGCCATCGCGAAAGGCTTCGCCTGCAGGTCCTGCGCCTTGCCCGCATTCAGGAAGAGATATACCTAAAACTTCGCACAACCTTCGCATCGACTGAATGGGAAAGGCAGCTTCCTCCGTTTACGATAAACGATGTCTCCTTTCGCGGCAGGGCAGACCGCATCGACCACCTGAAGGAAATTGGCCAAATCCTTTGGGACTACAAGACTGCGGGTTCCAAAAATTACGAAAATTCATTGCAACTTGCCTCCTACGCCCTGGCGCTATCGAAGGCCGACCAAAAGACAGGAGGCGCCTTCTACCTGTGCCACAGTGACAGCATGTGTCTGGGGCATATTTCAAAGGAGCACAAAGACCTCGACAAAAGGCTGGTCCCGGAAGGATACTCCGATAACATAAAAATAAAACGCGAGAAACTCGAGGATATCGCAAAGAGAGCCGAAGAACAGCTGATCAGTTGGGCAAAGGACTTGACCTCCGGCTCCTTCGAACCCCATTACGACCGAAAGACCTGCAAGGACTGTCAATACAAGGTCCTCTGCCGCAAAAGCGAAATCGAGGGAGGAGAATGGTTAGAAAATGGCGAACAATGATGAAGCAATGGCCGAGATTTTCCTGGCTACCGCCACATCCAATCAACGCGAAGCAGTTTTAGCGGAAGACGATTTAGTGGTGGTTAGCGCCGGGGCCGGAAGCGGGAAGACTCGCACCCTTTCGTGGAGATTTGCATGGCTGGTCGCAACGGGAAGGGCAAGGCACGATGAGATATTGACCATCACTTTTACCGAAAAGGCAGCACAAGAGATGGAAGATAGAATATTATCGACTCTGGGAGACTGGCTTAACGCCGTGAGAAGTTCGAACCTTTCCCGGCAGGAAAGAGAGGTCACAGAAAAGAGGCTGGAGCTTGCCTGCAGTCGTTTCGATGAAGCGCAAATTTCGACAATTCACAGCTTTGCCATGAACCTTCTAAAATCCTACAGCCAATTTTTGGAGATAAGCCCCGCTTTTAATATCGTTACTCCACAACAGGAAGACCTGTTCTACCAATCTGCCCTCAGCGCCCTGGATTTTCTCGATGGGGAATGGTTTGAACAGAACGCCCCCCCTAAGTGGAAAAAAAGAATTAAAGCAATGATTTCCGACGATAATTTCAAAAAAGCCTTAGACTTCTTCGGCCCAAATGCCATCGTCGAACTTTCTAAGGCAGCTTCCTCCCTCTTTGGAAGCAGAGGATTAAACCCCGAGGACCTCTTCAAAGAATCGGCCTCCCTTGAAAGGGTTGACAAAGGGGCAGCGGAGATGATCTTCGGCTTAAAGGAACGCTTTAACTTATATCGCAACCTCTATGACTTCTGGGTAGAAGAAATTAGGGTAGAAGACGGCAACAACGACGGCCTGTCCGAGAGGGTCAGAGAATTTCAAAATCGGTGGAAGGGCATTTACCCCGACTCACCTGCCACATGGGCCAATTTTTTGCTGGACTTAAACGACAGTCTTCTCTCGAACATCAAAGGCGGCGGAAAATTCAAGAAGGAACTGGAATCGCTTCTAAGCGATCGTTTTGGCCATAAGGGGCTGAAAATCCACCGCGAAAGCCTATCTCAGGAAGTGGCTCTTGCCACATGGTCGAAGGAGGCCCATGAAGACAGACCCCTTCGCGAAACTTTGCTCAAGTTTGCCAGCATGCTTTGGGCCCTATGGGAGGAACAGAAAAAAAGAAAGAACATCCTTTCCTTCGATGATTTGTTGACCAAAGCAAAGGATATGGTAAACAAATATCCCAAGGCTGTCGAACGATACAAATACATACTAGTCGACGAATTTCAGGATATAAACGGCGTTCAAAAACTCTTGATAGAAAACATCGCCGCCGCCGGTAAAGAAGGAGCGTCAAAATTGTTCATCGTGGGGGACCTTAAGCAGTCCATCTACAGGTTTCGCCACGCCGACCTAAGGATTTTCGCCGACTACATCGAGAAGGCCAAGAATGGAGCCGGCAAGTACGTTGCCTTAAAGGAATCTTTTAGGATGACCAGGGACCTGCTGGAAAAGATAAACGATCTTTTCAAGTATATCTGGAAGGATGGAATAAGCTCTTCCCTGAAAGAGGATTACGAACCGCTGGTCTATCCGGAAACGTTAAAAAACGAAGACAGATCAGGCGATTTAAAAATACTGCTTGAGACGAACGCTGAAGACGAAGATGGAAACAAGGCAAGTTCCGCCCAAAGAAAAAACTCCCTGGCCGCGAAGTTGGCGCACCGCTTCGGGGTATTTCACGAAGGAGGAGTTCCCTGGAAAGATATGGTGGTCCTGGTTCCAACCCGCAATTATTTCGACACCCTGGAAGAGGCTTTTGAAAGGGAAGAAATACCTGCAGTATTCGTGGATCAAAGGAGCTTTTTCTCAAGGTCCGAAACGCTGGATGCCACGGCTTTGTTGACCGCTTTAAACAATCCCGAGGATGATTTTGCCCTGGTCGGGATGCTTTCGTCTCCCTTTTTGAGACTATCTCAGGAAAGGGTATCGAAGGCCCTCTCCTCTATAGAAGGCGAAGGTGGAGAGGGGAGGATCTGGAGATACCTCAAGACAAACCTCAAAGGTACGGCCGAAAAGATAGAATATCTCCGCAGAAGGGCAATTCTGCGCGGCCCTTCCGACGTCTTAAATTACCTTCTGGAAGAACCCCTGTGGCTTCTCTCCCTTCCTTCCAACAGAAGGGTGAGGGCCTTTTCTAACATCAGGTATCTAATACACTTTTTAAGAGGCTATGAAGACGCCTTCGGAAAGGACCTCGCCGGGGCAGCTGACTATCTCAAAAAGACGGCAAGGTTAAACGCTCCCTACGAAGAAGCAACACCCCTGGGAGAGGACGAAGATGTGGTGAGGATAATGACGGTCCACGCCGCAAAGGGATTGGAGTTTCCCGTTGTTGCCGTCTTCGGCCTCGAATACGCCCGTCACCCGAGAAGCGGCTCCTCCTTGGTACCGTCAATTTTCGTAGGCACCGTGGCAAGCTCATACGATGACCCCTTTGACAGAAAGAAAAATCCGCCTTCGAAGGCAGCTCACGACTACCTTGAGGGCTTAAAACAGGAGGAAGAAAATCTGCGCCTCTTTTACGTCGCCTGCACCCGCGCCAAGAAACACCTGATCCTCTGCGGCAATTACGAAATCGATTCGCAGGGCAACCCTTCAAAAAAAACGGGGCTTTGGCTTAAAACCGTACTTAATTGGGAGGGTGCTCGCAGATACGCCGATCCCGACGACATTGACGAAGCTGAAATAATTACACCGAAGACAAGCGATGCCGGGAGCAAAAAAAATAAACTGCCCCATTCCAGAGGCATATCCCTCAAAAAATTGATAAGGCCCATAGCCGACTCTCCCCTCGATAAGTTCAGCGCCACTGAATATGCCTTAATTTCATGGTGTCCCCATGCATACAGAATGAGCTGCAGGCAGGGTTTGCCATTGAAATGGGAACTTCCGAGATCCGAAGAATACGGAGGCCCCGACGTTGGCAGTTTGGTGCATTGGATCTTATCCCGTTGGGACTTGAAAGAAGAAAGTCTCGTGAGGTTCTTCCCTGAAAACGACGAGAACCTAGAAAGGACCTTGAGGATGCTTCCCACGGGGCTTCGCCCGATCCTAAAGGACAAAAGCCACTGGCCCCTTCTTCAAAGTTGGCTCACCGCATTCGCCGGCAGCTTTCTGGGCTCTACCTTGAGAAGAATCCTTTCGTCGAAAGATACAGAATATAAAACCTACAGGGAAATACCCTTCGACTTCGAGCTTGAATCAGGCACTCGGCTGGCAGGCCAGATAGACCTCCTTTACCTAGACGATACGACTGCCTATATATGGGATTATAAAGTAACCGAAGACTTCGACGAAGGCTCCTTCATGGATCTTTATCGCAAGCAGCTGGAATTTTACGGATATGCAGTCAATCGGGAGTTTCCCCAAAAGAACCTGCTAATGGGACTTTACATGCTGAGGGAAAGCAGAGAAATCCTCCTGGACGCAGAAGGCATTTCCTTCGCAAAGATACAAAGGAACATTGAGGAGGCAGCCCTGAAGGCCGCTCTTGGGCCATATGAAAAAGACACCTCACACTGCAACGCCTGTCCCTGGAAAAACGCTTGTGCCTGAGTGGGATGTATCTTCCGTCACGATGCAGTCGATTTTAAATATACATTACCATGCTTTTGACTGTCGTGAGAATTGAGAAAAATCCGAAAAATTACTAATCATTAAACCAAATTTTGTATATAATAAGAGCCCAGACTTGCCCATATCCAAGAAAGAGAGGGTTTCCTTCATGCCTACATTTGACGAGAACATGTTCAAGATCGCAATAATAATTACGGACGAATTAGGAAAGATAACGTCCGTTTCCTCGAGCATCGTATATTTCATCGGCCTTTCGCCGAAAGAGCTGATCGGAAGATCGATCTATGAATTTGTCGATGAAAAGGACTTACCGAAGGCGAAAGAATGTCTTTTGAAATGTCTATCGAAAGATGGTGGTCCCGTAACAATGGCGTACCAAATCTTAAACCCTCAAAAAAAGAGCAAAAACCTAGTGCTGGCCACCTATCACGGAGCATTGAAAGACGTCAATCCAAAAGACATAGCGATCAGCTGGAGCGACATTTCCGAGGGCCTGAAAGCCCGGCAGGAATTGGAAAGGGAAAGAACACGCCTTCAATATTTATTTTACGGTAATCCGGAGGCCATAGCATTGACGGATAAAAACAACTTTATTGTTGAAGCTAACGACTCTTTCTGCAAGCTTTTCGGATACGATAAAGAAGAGGTTAGAGGAAAGCATATCGACGAGCTTATAGCAAAAGACTCCCCCTATTTCGAAGAGGCATCCCATTTGAGCTCCCTGGTAACTTCCGGTGAAGCCATCGATTTGGAATCGATAAGGAAGAAAAAGGACGGCACCTTTTTCGAAGTAGCCATTACAGGAATCCCCGTTAAGTTCGGTGACGAATTCTTCGGAATATATGCTATTTATAGAGATATATCCGACAGGAAAAGGACCGAACGAAAGCTGAAAGAATACGTCGACTATCTCGAAGGGGCATGGATTCAGACTATATCGGCTTTGGGTTCCGCATTGGAACAAAAAGACCCTTACACGGCAGGTCATCAACGGAGGGTCGCAGAATTAGCCAAAGCCATAGCTTTGAAGTTGCAGTTGACAGAGGATGACGTTAAAGCCCTCTATATGGCTTCCCTAGTTCACGACATAGGCAAAATTCGCGTTCCTGCTGAGATACTGACCAAACCGTCGAAACTTGCCTTTGAAGAATACGAGCTCGTGAAGACACACCCCAGGGTAGGATTTGAGATATTAAAAGATATAGAGTTTCCGTGGCCCATAGCCGAGATCGTCTATCAGCATCACGAAAAACTGGACGGAAGCGGTTATCCTCGAGGGCTAAGGGGGAGCGAAATTCACCCCTTAGCCCTCATACTAACCGTCGCAGATGTCGTGGAGGCCATGGTTTCGAACCGGCCTTACAGGAAGGCACTCCCCGTGGAAACCGCCCTTGCGGAAATAGAGGCCTTAAAGGGCATGCATTTCGATCCTTGGGTAGTGGAAGCCTGCTCAAGCCTCCTTAAAAGCGGCGACTTTTCCTTCGAGGACTAGCCCGTCCCGCTTTCCAGGGCGATCATCTCTTCTCCGCCAGCCTCTTCCATCTCCTCTGCCAATTTAAAGGCCCTTACCTGAGTCTCCATCCTTGCCGCCAGAGAGGCCAAATTCTGCGATTCGTCAGCTATGCCCCTTATGACTCCCGATACTGTTTTAATGCTTTCGAGCAAATGCTCAACTGACTTGTTTAAGGTGGCTGACCTTTCGTTCAGGTTTTGGACGGTGCTTGCTATTTCCTCGGCCGAAGCGGCCTGTTCTTCGGCAACGGCTGCCATGTCTTGAGCAGCGCCTGCGATCGAATCCAGCGATTCGATTATCTTTTCTATGGCCTTTTCGGCGCCGTTTGCCTCTTCCTTGGCCTGCTCGGTAAGCTTGGCATTCTCCTTCGTTATACCAACAACCTGTTCAAGGTCTTGTACTATCGTTTCGGCCAGATTCGTGATCTGTCCTGCCGCATTATTTGATTGTTCTGCCAGTTTTCTCACTTCCTCCGCGACGACGGCAAAACCCTTCCCATGTTCGCCGGCTCTTGCAGCTTCAATGGCTGCATTAAGCGCCAGCAGGTTGGTCTGATCGGCTATTTGGCCAATCGTCTCAACGAACCCTTGAATCTGCTTTGCCCTCGCACTCAAGTCGCTAACCACGGCAACGGACCTGTTGGCGCTTTCCGATACCTCCATAGATGACGCCACGGCTTTTTTTACTGCATCGATCCCTTCCTGTGCCGATTGCCGCGACCTTTCGACCTGCTCTGCCACATCGGTACTCCTCTTTGCTGCCGATTGGGCTCCCGCGGCAACTTCTTGCGAGCTTGCGCTGATTTCTTCCACGGCAGAAGCCAGGAAGGAGATGTCGTCGAACACCCTGTTTACCTCTTCCATGGCTTCTTCCATGATCCGCGTAGCCTTTTCCGTGGAATCTGAAAATTCGTCGGAGGTAAGGGCGAGATCCCTGCTGGCATTCATAACACCAAGGAGGGCATCTCTGAATCGGGAGAGCAATTTCTCGATGGCTTTCAAGACTTCTCCTATTTCATCTTTGGTTGCGCCTTCGGACCTTTTCGTCAAATCCAAGTCGTCGGCAATTGAATTGACGAAAATCACCATATCCTTCAGAGGCCTGTTTATCGAGTGCACCAGCATAATCCCGAAAAACAGTGCGACGAGGGCTATAGCTGCAACAATTATTATCGAGCTTTTCGTCGTCGAATCTATCGCTTGAGAAACCTCATCAGCCGTCGAGTTCATGTCGAGAGCGGAAAAGGCAAAGGCTTCGTTTATTGCTCCGGTCAGCATATTGGTATCAAGATAGATCTTATTGATCTCGTCCAACACCTCCGAACGGGACGCGCCCTCGGAGAGCATTTTATTAATGCCTTCCATAGCTTTAAGCCAACGTTCGAGTACTTCAGCCGTCCGGCCGTATCTCTGACGCGCCTCTTCGGTAAACAAAGCCCCTTCGTACCGCTCGAAGGCCAGCCTGGCGTTTTGAAGCAGGCTCTCTATATTCATTGATTCAAGCGACCAGGTAGCCTGAGGTTCGTTGATTACTCTGTAAACGTTGCTTAAAGCGCCTACAATGTTGACGTTGGCCTCAGCAGCATATTTGATGCCCTCTCCGCTTTGCCTTAAAAGCTCTACGTTACCTTTCTGGTTCTGCATGGATCTGAGCAAATACCAGGAAGTCCCAACGTTGGCGATTATCAAAATTACGACGAGCAATAACAGTCTCGACTTGATCTTCGTGGATTTCAAAAAGACGTCGCCTATCACTTCTTCCACCTCCGATATCGATATTAAACCTATAAAAGCATAGCATAAAAAATATTTGACGGAGTTAAAAACTTGGCCATTGCCCCGGATAACTGCATTTAGTGTAAAATTTCAGTAATGATGTTACCTGAAAGGGAGGCGACCCACGAATGATATCCTTTGCAAAAGCCCATGGCAACGGCAATGACTTCATTATAATAGAAAACATAGAAGGGACATACAGCAACGATGGGTTATCCGATCTGGCAAAAAAGGTATGTCGCAGAAAGACTTCTCTGGGCGCAGACGGAGTCCTGGTACTCGAGGGTTCGAAAACGCTCGATTTTTATATGAGGCTTTTCAACGCCGACGGATCGGAGGGAGATATGTGCGGGAACGGTGCCAGGTGTATCGCAAGGTACGCCTTTGAAAAAGGCCACGCGAAAAGCAACATGACCTTTGAGACCAAAGCCGGCCCTATAAGGGCTTCCGTAAATCCTCCCTGGGCTACAATTGACATGGGCGAAATCGATGTCTCAAACCTGAAAAAGGGAAAGATCAACGCCTTTGACAAAGAAATTCACTATATGGCTTTTTACGTTGGCGTACCTCATTGCGTCCTCTTTTTTCCTGGATTTCGGAACATACCGCGCGACAGTTTGCTTTCCCTTGCACGCCATATACGCCGGAAGGGCGCGATCTTCGACGAGGGGGCAAACGTAAACTTCGCAGAGAGGAATAAAGACTGCATAGTGGCGATGACATACGAACGAGGGGTGGAGGATTTCACCCTTTCCTGCGGCACGGGATCCATAGCCTGTTGCCTCGCATCCCATCTGCTTTTCGGTTCTCCTCTCTCGATGAACGTTAAAAATCCCGGGGGCGTAAATAAAGTGGCATTGAGGCTCACATCCGAAAAGGTCTTCGAGGCCTCTCTTTCGGGTAAAGCCCTAATAGTAGCAGAAGGCCTTATTATGGAAGAGGCCTTGTCAGAAGAAGAAGGCTTTAAATAAGACGTCGGGAGGAGAAAGCAATGACCGATAGTAGGACAGGCTTGCTAAAGAACTACGGATTTCCCGTAATCTTGCTGATATCTATAGCAGTAGGTTCGACTATAGGCGCCTTAATGGGCAAAGAGGCATTGGTCTTCAAGCCCTTAGGCGACGTCTTCATAAATCTAATGTTCATGATAGTCGTGCCATTGGTATTTTGTACCATAACGAACGCCGTTGCCGGAATGTCGTCCCTTAAACGTTTGGGAAAAGTGCTCGGAACTACTATATCTATTTTTCTGATAACCGGCGTCATTGCTGCCGTAATAATGCTCGCCGCCGTAGTATTTTTTCCTCCTGCACAGGGCATAGTGATAGAGGGAGTTGCTCCCCGGGATTTCGAGCCCCTGAACACGGCAGAACAAATCGTGAAAGCCTTCACGGTAGAGGATTTTGCGGACCTATTTTCGAGACGGCACATTCTACCCCTGATAATCTTTTCTATATTGCTGGGCATCAGTTTGAACGCACTCGGCGAGAAAGCCCGCCCCGTAGTTAATGTCGTATCGATACTATCCGATGCCATGTTGCAATTGGTCAAGATCGTAATGTATTATGCCCCCATCGGGCTTGGGGCTTACTTCGCCACCCTGGTAGGCGACTTCGGACCGCAACTTCTCGGTTCATACGCAAGAGCCATGATAGTCTATCACACAGTTACGTTTGCCTACTTTTTCATCGCCTTCAGCGTCTATGCTTACATTTCGACGGACGGTGAGGGTATTGCCCGTTTCTGGAAGAACATAATCACCCCCGCCATTACTGCCCTTGCAACGGGAAGCAGCAACGCCACACTGCCCGTAAATCTGGAGGCCGCGAGAAATATCGGAGTTCCGGAAGACATAAGAAACATGGTACTGCCCCTGGGAGCGACAATTCACATGGAAGGATCGTGCTTGAGCGGAATACTTAAGATATCCTTTCTCTTTGGCTTTTACGGGTTGAGTTTCTCAGGCGTGAACACCTTCGCCACCGCCATTGCAATTGCCGCCCTAAGCGGAGTAGTCCTCTCGGGAATTCCCGGAGGCGGCCTGGTGGGCGAAATGCTGATCGTAAGCTTATACGGTTTCCCCCCGGAGGCCTTTCCCATAATAGCAACCATCGGCTTTCTCGTCGATCCGGCAGCCACCATGGTCAACGCCACGGGGGACACGGCTTCTTCCATGCTTGTGGCCCGATTCCTCGAAGGTAAAAATTGGTTCAGGAAGGCGCAGGGATAAATCTTAAGAACCGATAAAAAGGAAGGCAGGGCACTAAAGGCCATGTGGCAAGAGGTTCTTCAGCGCCCTGCTCGTGACAGCCCATTTATTTTTGACTGCCTATGGAGATTTTAAGGGCTCCTATCCCCTCCACCGTTACAGAAGCGACGTCCCCCCTGCTCAGCTCTCCAACGCCGCTAGGAGTTCCCGTCAAAACCACATCTCCAGGAAATAATGTCATGAAAGAAGATATGTAGCTCAATATCTTCTTGACGGAAAATATCATAAGGGATGTTCTGCTGTTTTGCCTTATCTGTCCGTTCACTTCCGTTTTTATGCCGAGATCGGTGGGATCGAGCCGAGTCTCGATCCAGGGACCGATGGGACAAAATTTATCGGCCGATTTGGCCCTTATCCACTGCAGGTCTTCCCTCTGAGCGTCCCTAGCTGTAAGATCGAAGGCACAGGTATAACCCAACACATAGTTTAATGCTTCATCTTCCGGAACCTCTTTCATCGGTTTAGCGATTACCACCGCAAGCTCTCCTTCGTAGTGGAATTCCTTAGTGAAAGCAGGATAGGGTATTATGTCCTCGGGATCGGCCAAAGCGTTCGGTGCCTTCAAAAAAAGGCCGGGCTCCTTTGGAAGGCTGCTTACATCCCCGTCCATTTCCTCGATGTGATCGACGTAATTTTTCCCGACGCACACGATCTTTGACGGCTCAACGGG